>RFIL01000583.1 GCA_003695285.1 Calditrichota bacterium | reverse complement strand
TTTACCGCTCTGGATTGGCCTCTTCTCACCGGGGGGAAGCCCTTTCTTTCCTGGCCGGCTTATGTGGTGATTGCCTTTGAATTAACGATCCTTTTTGCGGCGTTATCATCATTTGCCGGAATTATGATTCTGGGGCGCTTACCCAAAGTGAGTAAGATGCTGAAACGAGAAGATTATGAAAATCAGTGGGTGATAATCATCGAGAATGAGGGTTAATAAATGGGACTGAACTCAAAAATTATCATAGGATTTCTGATTGCTCTGGCGCTCATTGCCGGTCTGGAGTTCAATTTTGAAGGTGGAGCATTAATGTATTGTATGCTCTTCTTTGTAGCGATTTCGATGGGACCGATTGCCATCGTGGCTGCAGTTGATATTGCCGGTTCGCAATGGATTAAACCGTATAAAAAGATTTTACTGTCCACCCGACATATGATCCTCCTGATTCCATTTCTTTTTATTGTATTCTGGGCGTCCGGTAAACTGCACCTCTATGGCTGGACGGAACATGAAACAGGCTGGCTGAATCAAAATTTCTTTGTTCTTCGCAATGTCTTGGTGCTCTTATTTGCCTGGGTGATGGCAAACAAATTCGCCAGTGTATCACTCAACGATGCTCCTGGAAAGGTCAAATGGGGGGTGCTCTGGGAACTAACCTATGTGGTGACTCAAACCCTTGTGGCGGTTGATTGGGTGATGTCTTTAGATTATCCCTGGATTAGCACTCTGTTTGGTGCGTATTTCTTCGTTGAGGCCTTTTATTCCGGTCTGGCATTGGCAGCCATTATCACTTTCTTTAAATATCAATCCTTCAATGATCAATTCCCGAAAACATTTAAGAATTCCCAGATGGATATGATGACCATGATGTTTGGCTTCAGTATCTTCTGGGCTTATCAGTTCTTTTCACAGTATCTGGTTATCTGGTATGGCAACATTCCCGAAGAAGTAGCATTTCTGGTACATCGTCTGGAAATTTATTCTAATTTGATGTACCTGGTCCTTATCTCGCTGTTCGTAATTCCATTCATCACCATGCTGTCACGGAAAGTAAAAGGGAATCCAGTGGCCGATTTGGTGCTCGGTATCCTGGTCCTCAGCGGGATATTGTTAGAACGCTTTTTTATGATTGCACCTCATATGACATTGAATCCCGTGATTACCATTGTAGAATTTTTGGTGCTGGCAGTGCTTTTTGTTATGGTTCTCAGAACTTCTGAGGCGGCGGAAGTAACCAGCTAAAATACGTTTTACATCTTTTCTTAAAACTCTAAAAGCCCGATAACTACTGTCGGGCTTTTTTATCTTCATTCAATTACTTCTCCCGTTGATTGAAGATACCCTTCAGGGATGAAAATTTTCTCACCACTCAATTTATTCTTGCAATATCTCATTCTGTTTATCATATTGGTATTGAATTAGACATTTTTGACACTACATTTTGAAAAAATATCTCATGAAAAAACGTTTCAGAGAATTTCTGCTTTATCCATCTGCAAGAATTTTAAACAACTGACCTACTCATAATACTTATCAGTTGACCAATTCGTTTATCAATCAGATGTTATTGATTAATTAAACTGATTAAACCCTTTTTTCGTGGCACCAGAACAGGGAAAATTGCCAGTTCGAGCAGGAATGTGCTTTTCGTTCGAGCCCTTTGAGCGGTATCAATCAGCATTGATAAGCCATTTTGTTGAGTCGCTTACAATCTTTTCTGTAACAATCAATTAAATTACATTCAGGAGGTTTCTATGAGGATTAAAAACATTCTGGAAAAGAAGGGAAACAAAGTCTATAGTATCCACCAGAATCAACCGGTGTATGAGGCCATTAAAGAATTGGTTAAACAAAACATTGGTGCATTGCTGGTCCACGACGATGATCATCAAATTGTGGGGATCCTCTCCGAGAGAGATATCTTGCGAGAAGGTTCTCAAAACTGCGAGAAATTGCATGTCACCCCGATCAAAGAGGTTATGACTGTGGATTTGATTATTTGCCGCCCCGAAGATGAGATTACCTATGCGAAACAGGTAATGGTGAAAAATCGTATTCGGCATCTGCCTATTTTCGATGAGGGAAAGATTGTAGGGGTGGTCTCTATGAGAGATGTTGTGGAACAAGAGTTAAAGGAATTTACAGTTGAGAACCGTTATTTACGAGATTATATAGAAGGAAAATACCCTGCCTGAACCCGGTCCCCGATAATGATAAAAATGAAAGAGAGAAATGCGTTCCAAAAAGATTAATTTTACCAATTTTCAAGGACACCAACTGGCAGCCAGATTGGATATGCCGGTCAGTGAAGAACCTATCGCCTATGCTTTGTTTGCCCATTGTTTTACCTGTTCCAAAAATTTGAAAGCGGTTAGCAATATCAGTCGGGCTCTTTCATTGCACAATATCGCAGTCTTTCGATTTGATTTTACCGGATTGGGGGAAAGCGAAGGTGATTTTGCTGATACCAACTTTACCACCAATGTAGAAGATCTGGTGGCAGCGGCAAAATTTATGGAAGGTGAATTACAAGCGCCCCGGATATTAATCGGGCACTCCCTGGGTGGTGCAGCGGTGTTACAGGCGGCTCACCAAATTCCTTCTGCCGTGGCGGTGGCTACCATCGGAGCACCCTGTGATCCTTCTCATGTGGCTCACCTGTTAGCCTCCTCTCGCGAACAGATTGAAAGACTGGGAGAGGCGGAACTGATCCTGGCTGGCAGGAAATTTCGGATTAAAAAACAATTTTTAGATGATCTTCATCAGGTATCAATGCAGGAAAAAATAGCCAATCTCAAACGGGCATTATTGATATTTCATGCTCCGGGCGATAATACCGTATCTATTGAAAACGCTGCAGATATTTTTCAGGCTGCTAAACATCCGAAAAGCTTTGTCTCCCTGGATAAAGCGGATCATTTACTAAGTCGCGAAGAAGATTCGCTCTATGTGGGTAATGTTTTAGCTGCCTGGGCAGAAAAGTATGTGGAAGAATTAAAATCATCGGTAAAATCGCCATTCTCTCTCTCGCCGGAAGAAAATGTCACCTTGGTTCGAACCGGTCAGGAAGGTTTCTACACTGAGATTATGGCCAATGGTCATCCACTGATAGCCGATGAGCCCCTTTCCTATGGCGGAACCAACAAAGGGCCTTCTCCTTATGAATTATTAGCTGCAGCCCTGGGTGCCTGTACCACCATGACTTTACGCATGTATGCGGATCGGAAACAGCTTCCCCTGGAAGAAGTTCGGGTGCGGGTGACTCATGAAAAAATCCATGCCCGGGAATGTGGTGATTGTGAAACGACCACCGGAAAGCTGGATGTCCTAAAACGAGAAATTGAACTACTGGGCTCGCTGAATGATGACCAGAAGCAACGATTATTGGAAATAGCTGATAAGTGTCCGGTACATCGTACCCTCCATTCCGAAATCCTTATTAAAACCACTCTAAAATCCTCGTGAAGTAGGTTAGTACAGGGTATCTCAATTTCTCTAACCTGTTTTCCTCTCGGTTAAGATTTACTATATTAACCCAGTGCTGTATGTCTGAGTTACGATGAGAAATTGAAGGTACCTACAATATGCGATTTTTGTTAACCCATCCAGGTGTGCATCCCCATTACGTGAATCAAAGTATAAAGTATCCGTCATTCCAACATCTCAGGAGGTGACAATGAGTAACTATAAGGGTCAAAAAACCATTAAAGGGAAGCGATTAAAACCAGAGAGCCTGATGATGAGTTATGGATACAAGCCAGAACTCTCTGAAGGTGCTCTCAAATGCCCCATTTTTCAAACCTCTACCTTTGTATTTAAAAATGCCGAAGAAGGGAAATCCTTTTTTGAATTAGCCTATGGATTGAGAGAGAGACAACCGAGAGAAGAGTTGGGGTTAATTTACAGTCGGTTGAATAATCCGGATTTGGAAATTCTGGAAGATCGATTAACCCTCTGGGATGAAGCGGAAGCAGCGGCAGTTTTTGAAAGTGGCATGGCCGCCATCAGCACTACCTTATTTCAATTTCTCAATCCCGGAGAAGTCGTGTTACACAGTGAGCCTCTGTATGGTGGCACTGAATATTTTATTAAAAATGTTCTCCCCAGGTTTGGAATTCATGGAGTTGGATTTCCCGCGGGTGCAACCAGGAAGGAAATTGAGCAGTTAATTGAAACACAGGGGATTCAGGACTCTCTCAAATTCATCTATATTGAAACTCCGGCCAATCCCACCAATGCCCTGGTTGATATTCGAATGTGTAGTGAGCTTGCTAAAAAATATTCCTCTCAGGATCGCCAGATTCTGGTGGGGGTGGATAATACCTTTTTGGGACCCGTCTGGCAACATCCTCTGAAACACGGAGCAGACCTGGTATTGTATTCGGCTACCAAATATATTGGAGGCCATAGTGACTTAATTGCCGGAGTATGTTTGGGCAGCAAAGAATTGATTTCAGAAGTAAAAAGTTTACGAACCTTTTTGGGAAATATGGCCGGTCCCTGGACCGGTTGGTTAATGATGCGAAGCCTGGAAACCTTGAAACTACGGATGACCAGTCAAACCAAGAATGCGCGCTATGTGGCGGATTTTCTGGCGGAGCATCCCAAGGTGGAAAAAGTGTATTACCTGGGACATCTGACGGAAGGGGATCCCCAATTTGAAATTTATCGGAAACAGTGCCTGTCTCCCGGTGCCATGATATCATTTGATATCCGGGGTGGAGAAAAACAGGCATTTCGTTTTTTAAATTCCCTCAAACTTTTTAAATTGGCCGTAAGCCTGGGGAGCACTGAATCTCTGGCGGAACATCCGGCCACCATGACGCATTCGGATATCCCCCCCGAAGAACAGGTAAAAATGGGGATTACTGAGAAAATGATTCGCCTCTCGATTGGGGTCGAACATTTTGAGGATTTATTGCTTGACTTAGAGCAAGCACTGGATGCGGTATAATCCCTATATTAAATTTATTGGGTTGATGTAACGAAACCGGGGGCAGAGGGTGCCCTGAGTAGCTGGAATTTCTTTTCCTGTATCAAGCATTTCTATCTACTTGTTTCCAGGGTTGATATGGAAAACTATTAAAGCGTGGAAGGTGATGATACGTTAATGAGTAGCATGGGAAAAAGAGATGATATTCTGAAAATGCCTGACCGTTCTCGTAAGTTGGTCAGTCCACGAACTGGGACGTCATCCAGGTTGTTTTTCATCATCCCTGCAGGTCTTGCTATTTTAATCATCCTAACCGGATGTGCCTCAACCACTACCAAACCCTCCCCAGTAATGAAAACCATAAAAACTCCTTCTCCCAAAACTAAACAAATGAATGTTATCAGAGATCAGGTAGTGGATTATTTTCTGGAAATCGCTCTGGGGGCCGAATATGGTATTTCTGACTATACGATCAAAAAGTGGCACTCTGATATCTTCATTGAAATCCAGGGGAAGCCTACCCCGGAGGATTTAAAAACCCTTTATCAGGTGGTAAATGAACTAAATCAATTGGTGGAGGGAGCCATACAATTACATATTGTTGAGAAAGGGGGGAATGTGGAAGTCTTTTTTATCCCTCATTCTCAATTTTATCAGTATGAACCTCCCGGATTGGTCTTCTATGGTGGCTTTTTCTGGAATTGGTGGGATGGGAATGGTGTCATTCATCGAGGTCGGGTGGTTATTGCCAGTGACAATATTTCCCAAAAACTCCGCTCCCATTTGATTCGTGAAGAACTCACTCAGGTGTTAGGTTTGATGAATGACTCGATGAAATATCCTGATAGTATCTTTTATCAGGGATATAGTGAAATCCATACTTTTTCTGAACTTGATAAAGCCATTATCCGATTACTTTATAGTGAGCCCATCACTGTGGGAATGACCTATGAGCAGTTACAAAAGTTCTATTCCCGAGCTATGCCCAGGGGGACCCATTAGAATTAAGCAAGTTTCCCTTTATCTGGGGATATTAGATGAGGTTCCAGGGTGAGTAGTAACCTTTTAAGTTTGTAACGCGGTTTTAGGAGCCTTCCAATGATTTACCAGACGAATGTGTGAGTTTTTCATAAGGGAAAAACGAAATCCCTCAATAAAGCCCTGAATTAATTCATCAAAATTTGTACATTATTAAAGATTTCGGAAATGGATGGTATTAGCTGAGAGCAGGCGAAGAGAGAATGATGAAAATGCGGAGAATTTCCGATTTACCTCGATATGCCAGAGTTTGGCAACGGTATTTGTTACGGGAGCTTCGGCACTTACAGATGACCGAACACACCTTTATGGTGGTTGTGGCGGTTTTCATAGGTCTTTTAGGGGGGGTGGGTGCAATCTTTTTTCGCTTTGCCATTCGTTTTTTTCAGGGAGTATTTTTCGGTAACTGGCAATATTCTCTGGATTATGTTTTACAATTACCCTGGTATGTAAAACTTTTTGCGCCGGCAGCGGGTGGGCTTATTGTCGGGCCTATTGTCTTTTATTTTGCCAGGGAAGCCAGGGGGCATGGTGTACCGGAAGTGATGGAGTCCGTGGTATTAAGGGGGGGAGCCATTCGTCCCCGGGTAATGATAGCAAAAGTGACCGCCTCTGCGGTGAGTATTGGTTCCGGGGGATCCGTTGGACGTGAGGGTCCCATTGTTCAAATTGGTTCCGCCATCGGTTCAACCGTGGGGCAAATTTTAAAAGTTGCGGGTTCCCAATTGCGTACCCTAGTCGCCTGTGGAACCGCTGCGGGAATTGCTGCTACCTTTAATGCGCCAATTGCGGGTGCTCTTTTTGCGATGGAGGTCATTTTAAGTGATTTTGGCATTTCCCAGTTCAGCCCTATCGTGGTCTCCTCTGTAGCTGCTACTGTTGTTTCCCGGCGATTCCTGGGTGATTTCTCCGCTTTTATAATCCCCCACTACGAATTAATTAGTGTTTATGAAATGATTCCCTATGTGATCCTTGGTGTTCTGGCTGCTTTTGTAGCTTTGACTTTCATCAATATTTTGTATAAAGTAGAAGATGTGTTTGAAAAACTTCCCATTCCGGCATTAATTAAACCCATACTGGGTGGCTTGATAATCGGTGCCATCGGGATATATTTCCCTCATATTTTTGGGGTAGGTTACGACACCATTACCCTGGCATTGACCGGTCAATTGACCTGGTACTTTTTACTTTTTTTGGTCTTATTAAAACTCATCGCGACGTCAGTTACCATTGGTTCTGGCGGTTCTGGTGGCATTTTTGCCCCATCACTTTTTCTCGGTGCTAATCTGGGCGGCTTCATCGGAACCCTGGTACATTCCCTTTTTCCTACCATTACGGCCACCCCCGGTGCCTATGCGTTGGTAGGAATGGGGGCTGTGGCATCCGGTGCCATGCATGCACCCATTACCGCCATCATCATTATTTTTGAATTAACCGATGACTACCGGATTATTCTTCCTTTAATGATTAGTTGCATTATCAGTGTCTTAATCACCACTCGCTTAAAGGAAGATTCAATTTATACATTAAAACTTTCTCGGCGGGGGATTAATTTAAGAGAGGGGAAAGAGGTCAATGTACTGCATTCTCTTCAAGTTTCAGAGGTTCTCAGTAAGGAGGTCGAATGTGTTCCGGAAGACGCACCTCTTAGTAACCTGATGGATTTAATCGTTAAAAGCCCCCATCCGAATTTCTTTGTAGTGGACCGGGATAACCATTTTTTAGGAATCATTTCCATCCATGATATCCGTACCCTTATTTATGACACAGACGTACTTCATTCCCTGGTAATTGCCAGGGATTTAATGTCTCCCGGATATTATTATTTTACTCCTGAGGATACCCTTGACCTGGTTATGAAGGCCTTTGGAGAATTAAACGTTGATGAGCTGCCGGTGGTGAACAATATAAACGAAAAAAAATTAATTGGAACGGTGAGTAAAAATGATGTGATTGCCATTTATAATCGAGAAGTTTTAAAGCGGGATATGGCTACTTCAATTTCCAGTTACATCAATTCTATGGAAAAGTTTAAACGCATTGAGTTAATGGATGGACAGGTCCTAAGTGAAATAGAAGTGCCAGGTGATTTTGTAAATCTTACTTTGCAAGAACTGGATTTACGAAAACGTTATGGAATAGAAGTGGTATTGATAAAACAAAATTATGATCCGGATAAAAAAGAAGCGCAAAAAGTTATCCCGCCACATCCGGGTTATCGATTTCATTTTGGAGACTCCATCCTGGTGATGGGACCTCGGGGAAGTATTGAGAACCTTCTGAAACGGAAAAAGCGATCCAGTAAAAAAAGAAAGGAGTGATTCGATTTTTTCAACAAATTCGCGGTAGCTGTTCTCCGCTGAGCATGTCAACAATGCGTTTGGTGCCAATTCGGCTGGTCATGGTAACCCGACCGGCTTCTTCGTTGGTTACCTCGCCAATAATCGCCGCTTCTTCGCAGACTTCATGTTTTTTCATCACCTCCAGCGCCGTATCGGCATGTTCCGGCGCTACAATGGCAACAAAGCGCCCTTCGTTCGCCACGTAAAGCGGGTCGAAGCCCAGCATTTCGCAGGCGCCGCGCACATCCTCCCGCACCGGTATCGCCTGTTCGTTAATGTGTATCGTCAGCCCCCGGGATTCGGCAATTTCGATGAGTGCGCTGGACAGCCCACCTCGGGTTAAATCCCGCAAACAGTGAATGGTTACCCCGCTGTCTATTAAATCCTTCACCACGTGATTGACCGG
>RFIL01000142.1 GCA_003695285.1 Calditrichota bacterium | reverse complement strand
TTTCTTATCCCAGAAAAACTCGCCAGATTTGAGCCACAAAAAAGCAGATGATGATCCCCATTACCAACGGTAAGAGAGCCGATATCGTGGTCCATTTCACACTACCGGTTTCTTTATAAATCGTGTAGATAGTAGTGGAACAGGGATTATGTATCAGACTGAACAACATCAGATTTATGGCGGTTAACAGCGTCCATCCCCCCGCGTTAAAAATGGCCATATATGCGGAATGGTCTTCCAGCTCGAATAAAACTCCAGCCCCGCTACCTATCCCGGTTAATTTGGCGCTCAGCACGGTCAACATCAAGATGGTTGGGATAACAATCTCATTCGCCGGGATAGCAATGATATATGCAAGTAAAATGACGCCGTTTAACCCGATTAAAAAGCCAAAGGGGTTCAACCAATTGATCAAGTGCTCGGCAATACTGACACCGCCAACATGGATATTCGCCAGCAACCAGATCACCGCACCGGCCGGGAGGGCAAATACCACTGCTCTCCATAACACAAAAATGGTTCGATCAATTAAAGATGTGTAGAGAGTTTGTAAGATTCGTGGTGGCCGATATGGTGGTAGTTCCAGACTAAAGGCAGACGCTTCCCCCTTCAGAATGGTCCGGGATAAGGCCCATGAAACCACAAAAGTAAGAAATACACCCAGTAGCGTTATCCCTACCACTGCCGCTGCTGAGACAATACCTGCCAGAGAGGCCGGTACCAGACTCCCAATAAACAGGGTGGCAATTAAAATCTGCGTGGGCCAACGACCATTACAAAGAGCAAAATTGTTGGTAATGATGGCAATCAGTCGCTCCCTCGGGCTATCGATAATCCGGGTGGAGATAATCCCGGCGGCATTGCAACCATACCCCATACTCATGGTCAGCGCTTGTTTCCCATGAGCTCCGGCTTTTTTAAAGAGATGGTCCAGATTAAACGCAACCCGGGGTAAATATCCAAAATCCTCCAGTAGAGTAAATAAAGGAAAAAATATTGCCATGGGTGGCAACATCACCGAAACAACCCAGGCCATCGAAAGATACATGCCATCTACCACCAACCCGGTTAACCACCAGGGAGATCCTATTCCCATAAAAAGTTCTCTTAAAATGGGATGGAATTTTTCCACCAGGAGGGTCGCCAGCAAACCGGATGGAACATTGGCACCCTGGATGGTTAACCAGAACACCACGGCCAACAGTAATAGCATAATGGGAAAACCTGTAATACGGCTGGTCAACAACCGATCGAGCGTACGTTCCCAATTAAAAGCAGGTTTTTCATCAACTCTGGTTACTACCTTGCGGGTAATGCGAGCAGCATCATCATAGATAGCTTCCAACAGTTTTTCGTGTAGATTTTCTCCCACTTCCCAGCGCAATGCGCTGGCAGTGGAAAGAATTAATTCAACAGATTTATCTGAATTCTGACCTTTTTCTAACATTTACTCCTCCCTATACTGCCATCGTTACATCTTTTGGTTCCCCATTTTCAACGATGAGTTCCTGTAGTTCCCCATTTCGCAATGCATTTATCACATAGGAATCCCCATCCAGTAACCGAAGTGCCACCCAGCGGGCATTGGGAAGTTGTGGATAGGTGTCTTCTAACATCTTCACCAATTTATCCAGTGCTTTTTTCAGTTCAGGAGACTCGCTATGAACCCGATGGGGTTTACAGACATACTTTCCGGTGGCGACCTCATCAATAGCCTGTAACAATTCCTTCATTCCTTCTCCCTTACGAGCAGCCGTTGCCACTACCGGCACTCCCAGTTCTTTAGATAACATTCTCACATCGATGTTCAATTGATGGCGTCGAGCTTCATCCATCAAATTCAAACAAACCACCACCCGGTCGGTAATTTCCAGAACCTGCAAGACCAGATTTAAATTCCGTTCCAGGCGAGTGGCATCCACTACAATGACGGTCACATCCGGGCGACCAAAAAGAATAAAATTTCGCGCCACCTCCTCATCGGCACTGGTAGAGAGCAAGGAATAAGTTCCCGGCAGGTCTACCACTTTATAGCGATGCTCGTTATAAATAAACGCACCTTCAGCACGGGTAACCGTTTTACCCGGCCAGTTTCCGGTATGTTGACGCAATCCGGTCAGATTGTTGAAGATGGTGCTCTTTCCGGTATTGGGATTTCCCGCCAGAGCCACCAGGAAATCTACATCCTCCATCTTAATCCCTAATTTTATCAGATTGCCAACATGGTGTACAGGGCATGTGGCACAGGCAGTTGCTTGTTTATCAGACTTCATGTTCTACCTCTATGGTCTGTGAAATGGGTGCAACATAAATTAAATCGCTTTGATCAGTTCTGAGGGCAATGGTGGCACCTCGAATGTTATAAGCAACCGGTTCACCGGATGCTCCAGTAAATTCCACCTGGACGATGGTGCCAGGAATCAAACCCAGATCCATCAAACGGCGTCGCTGGGCGCCACGGCATGCACTGGATATCCAGAGCACTCTCCCCTTTTCTCCCGGTTTTAATTGAGTCAGGGGAATTCCCTTTTTTTCACTATGTACTTTAGGTTCCTCTATCGGATGAACCGTGACATTGGCTGCCACAATGGGAGCCAGATATATCTCTTCATCTTCATTTAGAATCAAATGGATTCTTTTTGGGGTGACCTCCAGCACCCGCACTTTCATCCCTGGATAGACTCCCTGGGCGACCAGTTGTTCATAAACAACCGGGGGTTCATCCTCAATGTGAACGATCTCCGCCAGTGCCCCCCTGGGCAAATCGCGCAGGGATATTCCGCGAGCCGGGGGAATTTCTCCGCTTGCCGTCGGTATCGGGTCCCCGTGGGGATCATAGCGAGGGTTCCCCATTCGTCTGGCCAATTCCTCAGCCTCCTGACTACTCAGAAGGTGCTCCTGTTGTTCGGCATGAGCATGCCATTCCTGTTCCGGAACACTGGTTTCATCCGCCAGATACCGTTCCCAGAGTCGATGCAATCGGATGATCTTTAACGCATAAGACCTTCCCTCGTCGGTAAGTTCAATCCCCTGTCCAAAACTCACCACTAACCCCAGGGACTCCAGATGTTGCATTAACCCTGAGGCACGATTGGGAGTAATTCCCAATGTGCCCGATAAACTCTGCAAGGTGCAGGGTACCCCTTTGTACTCACAATCATAAATATGCTTTAATGCATCTTCTACCAGCTCTCTTTTGCTCCGTTGGAGAGCATACTTCATTACCCAGAAAATCCCCTTCTCCGGACGAAAAAGATACCATAACACCCCCAACACGACTAAACCCACCATTAATGCTATGAATGGATCATAGGAATTCATAACCAATCTCTCTGTATGTGTTGTTAAATATTTTTGACATAAATCTGTTCAGCCACTTTTCGGCCAAGAACAATATCCTTCCCTTCCACTTGAAGGGTAATGGGTCCTTCAAATGGAGCCACCGCCACCACTAATAATGAAGTCTGGGGATATAGAGCAAGAGTCCCCAAATACCTTAACAACTCCGGGTCACTATCATCCACCTCAACTATCGTTGCTTTTGAACCCGGGGATAAATCGGCAATGGTTGTGGTGGAACTCGTCGGCATCTTACCATCTCGATCCGGAATTGGCGCCCCATGGGGATCATGGGTGGGATAACCCAGAAGTGCATCAATCCGCTCCTCGAGCTCCTCCGAAAGAACATGCTCCCATTTCTCGGCTTCCTCATGCACTTTATCCCAGGGAACGCCCAGAGCCTCTTTTAAAAAAAGCTCGATTAATCGATGATGACGGATCACTTCCAACGCAATCTTTTTACCAGCCGGGGTAAGTCGCACCCCTTGATACGGCTGATATGTAACCAGATTCATTTCCGATAACCGTTTAATCATCCCGGTTACCGATGCCGGAGCAATTCCCAATTGTTTTGCCAATACACTGGTCGCCACCTTTCCCCTGGTCCGTTGAATCTCAAAAATTGTCTTTAAATAATCTTCGATTGCTTCGGTATTCATTCAACAACCCATCTCTATTTTTAGCC
>RFIL01000582.1 GCA_003695285.1 Calditrichota bacterium | reverse complement strand
TGAACACAGAGTTATGGTTACGATCATGCAGCCCCATCCGCCGGGGCTGAAAATAAGCAAGTGCCTCGTAGAGGCTCCATTATTGTAGCCGGATAATCCGCCTAAGAAGAAAGGAGACCACCGAATGCTGAATAGTAATCAATATTGTTCATTCAGAAGACGATTCAGGAAGTTCATCGGAGTTCCGCACCGGTAGCAAAATCTTGAAAGTAGTACCGAGTTTTTCGGTGCTGGTGAATAGAATTTCCCCATTATGATCTTCAACAATCTTCCGGGAAATGGCCAACCCTAATCCCGATCCGTTCTCCTTGTCAGTATAAAACGGTTCAAAAATTTTTCCCTGCTTATCTTTGGGGATACCGGGGCCGTTATCCGTGACTTCAATTTCACATTGAAGGGGAATTTCCGCCAGATAGTTTTCCAACAGTTGGGTTCGGATCCAGATGCTTCCCTTACACTGAAGGGCGTCTATGGCATTTTCTACCAATACTTTTATCACCATTTCGATTTGCTGAGGATCGAAATAAAACATCGGTATAGAACCGGGAGTAAATTCAATACTCAATTCCTCATTCCGGTAAGCCGCAAATTGTTGGAGTACATTCTCAATACATTGATTGACATCCGCTAACTGATAGGTGGGTTTTTCCAGATTTATATATTTCAGAAAATTTTGGGTCAAAGAGTGAATACGCCGTATTTGCACCCGCATAACCTGTAAATCTTCCAGGAGCAGACCTTTATTGGGCAAATCGGTCTTGGTTATTTCATCCATTACCGTCTTTAATCCCATCGCAATATTGTTCAGGGGAGTTTTAATATCATGAGCCAGCTTTTGTACTGATTTCGACCAGATTTGCATTTTTCTGGGAAGAATTTCTTTCCCGGAAGTCAGCACTATCTGGTACCCTCTTATTTGACCATTTCCCATAGGCATCAACCTTACGGTACGCTTCTCCAAACGGCCTTCATGATAAAAAATAATATTCTCGGTGATCGGTTCGTTTTTTTCCAGAACCTTTTCAATTAATTCGCTAATTCGATGGGATTCCGGTATCATCTGTTGATAGCCAATCGACTCTTTTATCGGTTCGGAGAAATTTAACATTTGCATAAAGACAGGGTTTACATATACCACCCGCCCCTTGTTATCCAGAAGCATAATCCCCTGATCATTTCGGTCTAAGACCCGATATATTATCCCCTTTTTCATATTCACTAAACGACGATAGTCAAACAACACATATAAAGCCGATAAGCATACTCCGGCTAACAAGGCTATAATAAACCGATACGAATAAACGGGATTAGTTTGATACCTCCATTGAGAAGCTGATAATTTATTCTCCCCTGTTATGTCGTAAAACGTAATCAGCATATCCGGGTTTAAGTTTGCTCCCCGGTCAAGAAAGAAAAGATAAGCAACCGTATTACTCGATGTTTGGATAGAGTACGAGGCTAGCGTTCGAAAACGGCTATCCAGAACCAGTAGTTTTTCTCCCATCGTGCAAATAATTTCCGAAATTTGATCCCCATCTAAATCGGCAATCTCCAGAACGTTCACTTTCTCAGAAAAACTTCTCTGATGGAGCTTCCGAAATGACATATCGAAACTGGTTAAAGTAAATGCAGATGAGGAATTATGACTTAAAACAATGATTAAAGAATCGAATGCGGTACGCTTCAGAGAAAGATGCGTATATGGGGTATCAGTAAGATTACGGGGAAGAGGATGTTCAGTAATAATTTTTCCTTCCCGGTCGATTAGCAAAAATTTATTGGGTTGATCACCTCTATTTCCTGTTTTTACAAAACCGACGATAAAAGATTGTTGTTGGGCATTATCCGATTTTTTTAGGATTCCTTTTCCGACAAACGAGGAGGTAAACCCATACAACTTTCTGGGTTCAAATAGCAACTGAAGTTCGGCATCAAACACGAACACCCAGGTATAAGCATCGGAATAGGGATAATCTGCGGGAAAATTGTCGCTGGCATAGGTGGAAACGATAATTTCCTTTTTTTCATCCCCGGTAAGATCCCAGAAGTCCATTTCCCAAAGAAAAGCATGGGTGTCAAACCGGTGCACGATCCGTTGCTCTTCCACATCAAAGATATAAATCCCCCGGGGATAGTTACTATAACCGGACACCAGGGTAAACACCAACTCTTTCTTTCCATCATTGTTTACATCCAATACTCTTTTGTCATTGAGATAAATGTCCCACTGGTGCTTTTTCCTTTTGGCCTTCTCAGAACGGGCTAACAAAAAATAACGGGATAGCCTCTCCTGTTTCTGTAGTTCCTGGAGATTGGCTATATAGAGAAAAAGAGAATCATTTTCCCGGGCAAAAACACACAATTCGTCTTTACCGTCTCCGGTAAAATCCCCAAAACAAAACCATGAACCGCCGAAAGTAGGCTCAAACTGCACAAATCCCGGGATGTTTAATTGATCCTGTATCCTTCCCCAATGGTTTTCTATTATAATTTCCCCCTGGTGGCTTTGGGAGTTGTACCGACCTAAAAAAATTTCTCCAAATCCGTCTTTATTCCAATCGTGTGCAAAACTAAACCAACCGGGATAGGCAACAAAATTGCTATTCTTCTTCAATTGATAAGGGAGAATAAATTTCCCCATCATCATGTATGCGATAACCGTGCCAGCAATCATACTGACCAATATTCTCAGCCATCGTTTGGATACCATTTCCCCGAACATTGGCATACCTCTCCATATATATTACGCCCCGATTTAGAAGACCTATTCCAAGGGGGATGGAGACATGGATTTAAGGAAACTCCTTAAAGGAAAGAAAGAACAGTGGTCACATTTGCCACTTTAAAATATAATAATATTGGCAAATGTTGCCAACGAATTTTTACGATATTCCGGATGCTTTACGTTTTTTAACAACTTAGTGAAGGTTAGTACAAATCGTTGTTTATTTATTTTCATTGACTTATATAAATTTTAGCTGCACACCTTTCCGGAGAATTTTTTCCTCCCTTTTCCCAAAAACCCAAAGAACGACTCGAATGATTATCTGGCACAAAAGTTGATTCGTATAGGACGCACTGTTAATTGAAAAATGCATCCAGGTGTATTTGCCAAACGAAACGGCAAACAGGAGGGATGGGGTAGTGCATGCGGCGGTAAAAACTCGCGGCATGCACTATTAGTTTCTTAGTGCTGTACCGTTTGAGAAAAAGAGTTTGGTGTTCTGGAATAACACCGGAGTATCGTTAGTGACCTTTTTCTGAACTTGGCGAATAAGATCACAGATTCTTCATTGCTGTGAGGGTGGAGTTCCTCAGTTACAAAAGCGCTACTGAATTTTAAAAGATAAAGAAACAACCGGTGTTTTCTGCAAGAAACTAAAAAGAAAGGGAGTTATGATGAAGAGATGGTTATCGATGACAGTGGGAATTACCATTGCAACCGCAATATTATTGGTATATGGTTGTTCATCATCACTAATAAGATATGTTATTACAGAACCCCCTGTTGAAGCTGAGATTGATATTAAAGGTTTGGAACCTAAGGACAAAATAATAGAAGTTTCTGATGTTTATAATGGTAGCTATTGTGCAGGAGATACATTTTGGGTTGTTGTCAAGCGTAAAAAGAAGTATCTGTTAGGGAAAATAGATATAAGGTCCGGAAACGTCAATCATCTTGTACCGATGGAAGCATATGACCCCAGGCATCCCATCTATTGGACAACTTTAGAAGAAAATCAAATGGGATTTATGGGAAAAGTGAAAGGAAGTTTTTTAGCAAGAATGACAGGAAATGGTACAACCGACAAATATGGTTTTGAGGCTGAAAAAGTTTTTTGGGGTGAACAGAACCATCTTGTTTCTATTACTTATCAATGGAAAAAGAATGAAGATAAAATGATAGACATTGCCTATGAGAATAGTGCAAGCACCCAAAGATTTCTCATCGGAAATGATGTTATCGATATGCTCGCAAGCCACGGCTACAATTGGGCCTTTTTCCGAACCGGAAATGTAAGAAAATGTCGTTTTTATCCAGCCGGTGATAATACATATTTAGGTATAGAACCCAATACCCTGGAAGACACTTATGTAGTCACTTTTGTTGTTTTTGATACGCAACTAAAAGAGTCATGGGGCGCCGATCTGGATTTTCGTGTTCCTTATGTAGATGGAGCAGTTACCAGAGATGAACAGTTGGTTGGTATCGTTGTGGGTAAACCGGGATCGTATTCAATTAAGCAATACCCCGTTCAATCATTTGTGAGGAATGTCAAACTCCATAAGGCAATTCAGTGAGGAGAACTTAACCGGCGAAGGCGGCACCGGCCTGAAACGAAACACACTTCTTTCCCGGTGCGGGAAAGAAATACAGGATAATGTTGAAGTGGAGGAATGTACAATGAAACGGATGGTGATTGTGGGATTCATTTTGCTGATGTCAGCTTTTTTTATGAACAGAACATTGGCGCAATCGGGGCCGAGCTGGTTGATACAGGGGAACTTGGATGGCGCAACTAAAATTTGGGATTTTATAGAAATTCCCAATACATCCATAATTATTGCAGGTGGATTGGCAGGAGACAACGCAGCTATCTGGAAAAGTACTAATGGAGGACTAACCTGGACTCGTAAATTTTACGTTTGGCATTCCCATTGGTCCCAGAGAGGAATTGCGCAATTTGCTTATGATGGGGTTAAAAATATAATTTTCGCATGTTCTGCGCTAAATTATAGCCACTTGGATTGGCTATCAATTCATTATTCCATAGATCAGGGAGAAACATGGACATCTCTGGTTCATCCGGAAATTTTAGGCCAAAACGCAGGTGCTTTTTCGATACTCCTTCTTAACAACAAATTATATATCGCCTATCAAGAAGACCGTCCCGAAAACGGCAACAATTGGAACATCTATTCCGCCATGCTTTTTCGGCTGGATGTTTCCAGCGTTAATCCTTCCGATTGGGTATGGGAATTCCTGATGCAGTATCCCGAGTTGGATTACATTATGCGCCTGGCCGAAAAGAACGGAATGCTTTACGTCTTCGGCAGAGATAAAGCGTCTAACGCTATCCGGGTATTCACGTATAATACCCAGGTCTTAGACAACATGGCCACCCGTATCGGCACGGTGGAAGAAGTGCGCTTGCAGGTTGAACAATACCAGGCGCAATTGGCCCAACAGGAAGACAAAAATTCGGCTTCGGATGATCATTCTTCCGACCAGGTTGTTCCGGTCAATGAACCCGCCCAACGATGATGAATTGAGCCGGAGGGGACAGGAGTTCCTGAAGGGAAATAAGCTAAGGTGATTTTGGAGAATAACTCATTTTTTCCATCTTATATCTTATATCTTATATCTTGTTTTTGGACTTTTGACAAATCACCGTTTATGGGAGACCAAACTACGTGACGGGCTTCGATGTCATTCTGAGGGCTGCCGCCGGAGAAGTGCCGATTTTATGTTAGGGGGCTGCTGCCTCATAAGCCCCGGTTCACTCGCAAGCGTGCTATCAAGGCGGCAGTCCGAAGAATTTCCTTGTGAATTGTGTCCGGGATAACAACCCGTCATCCAAACCTTGAAAGAGCACCAGGAACTTGGAGTAACAATATTAAATTTTTCTCTTGAGTTAGGTACGATTATTTTTGAGATATATGGTATTCGGGACAAAAATTCTTTCACAGGAGGAAATGTTAATATGAGACACAATTTATTGAACAGCCTTATATATTTAATCGTATTTGCTATTAAGATTGCATTTTCTCAAAATTATATCATTCCACTTAATGGAACAGTTGTAGCTCTCGTTAAAGGAAATGAAAATAAAATTTGTATAGCGACAGACAACAAACTGTATG
>RFIL01000581.1 GCA_003695285.1 Calditrichota bacterium | reverse complement strand
TCTTATGTCATCTGTTAATACTATACTATAAAACGCATAATCGTCAATACGATAAAAACTACAACATTTTTTTAAACGATCAATAAAAATCCGGTAAATCCCTGAGTCTCACAATCACACATTAACAAAATTACAGATTCTATGCCTACACTTCGACGTATCGAAAAAATGAGACAGGTTCTTCAAAATCGGCAACCAGATTTAGCGGTGGTATGTGAGAATATCCATGATCCCCATAACGTTAGCGCCATCCTACGAACATGTGATGCCGTGGGAGTCGATACGGTATATCTTTTATATACCAATACCCCCTTTCCAAAAATCGGTAAAAAATCCTCTGCATCGGCCAAAAAGTGGGTTAATCTAAAACGTTTCGATAATGCTCTTGAATTACGGGATCATCTCAAAAGTCAGGGTTTTACCATTTATGCCACACATCTTTCAGAAGAGGCTCAATCTATCTTTTCTATTGACTGGACACAACGCTCTGCCATTGTCATGGGAAACGAACATGAAGGGGTTTCTCGAGAGATTCTGGAAATCGCCGATGAACAAATCTACATCCCAATGTTAGGCATGGTGCAGAGTTTAAACGTTTCTGTCGCTACTGCGGTCATCCTATATGAAGCCTGTCGTCAAAGATTACTGAATGATTTCTATCCCCATCCCACAGCTACCAAAGACTCTATTGAGAAACGATTGGAGGAGTGGAAAAAAAAATAAAAATTGTTCCGGTGTTTTATATTTTTCTACAAAAAAAACTCTCAAACAATTATATTAATTTTGGGTGTGATAATTAACTCAAATTAAAGGGGTGGAAATCATGATACGTGTTGTCATCAATGGAATTTTAGGAAGAATGGGGATGGAACTGACCAGGTCCATCATGCAGGAAGAAGACCTTTTTCTGGTGGGCGGGGTTGATACTTTAGAGACATTTGTGAATGATGAAATTATGGTGACGACTAACCCGGAAGAACTTATGTATGATATTGATGTGGTGGTTGATTTTTCTTCCGGAAAAGGGACTTCTAACATTGCTAAAGTCTGTCGGGAATTTAAAGTACCTCTGGTTACCGGGACGACTGGTTTAACGAAAGCTGATCAACGACGGGTTATTGAACTTTCAAAAGTTGCCCCTGTGGTTCAGGCTTCCAACTTTTCGATAGGTATAAATCTTTTGCTGGATTTGATTCAAAAAACAGCTTCGGTTTTAAAAAATAATTTTGATATCGAAATCGTTGAACTTCACCATCGGTATAAAAAAGATGCCCCCAGTGGAACTGCCCTGACCCTTGCCAGTACCCTTAATCAAATTCTCAACAATTCTGATGAAAGCTGTATTCAGTTTGGCCGAAAAGGGAGCAAACTATCGCGAGGTAATGAGATTGTCATTCATTCTCTCAGGGGAGGTGGCATCATTGGTGAACATCAGGTACACTTTCTTTGTAAAAATGAACATCTTATATTTTCACACCATTCACTCTCCCGCAAGGTTTTTGTAGACGGCGCGATTCGGGCCATCGAATGGGTGATTTTGCAAAAACCGGGTCTATATACGATGTTGGATGTCCTTAAAGCATAAGGTTTAACATTCCTCTGCGATAAAGAATCACACTCCATGACAATGCATTCAGGGAAATTATGAATCTTAGAGAAATAGAACAATCAGTCACTCTTGCCTATGATAACAGGGAACTTCTTTCCCAATCCCAATACCATGATGCTATCCGAGACACCATAGAAATGCTTGATAAAGGGCGACTGCGGGTTGCAGAGAAAAAAGGGAATGACTGGATTGTAAACCAATGGGTAAAGAAAGCCATTTTATTATATTTTCAGATTCAGGAGATCCAGAAGATGGAGATGGGTCCCTTTGAATTTTATGACAAAATTCCTTTAAAAAAAGATTATGAGAAATTACAGGTGCGAGTTGTTCCACCGGGTGTTGCCAGATATGGGTCGTATCTGGCTCCCGGGGTGGTGTTAATGCCGGGATATGTAAATATTGGAGCTTTCGTAGATAGTTATAGCATGGTGGATACCCATGCGACTGTAGGCTCCTGTGCACAGGTAGGTAAAGGTGTCCATATAGCAGGAGCTGCCAGAATCGGAGGGGTATTAGAACCTCCCCAAAGCCGTCCAGTGATTATCGAAGATTATGCCTTTATAGGTTCAGCTGTTTCTGTTATGGAAGGAGTCATAGTTCGTGAAGAAGCTGTTCTGGGAGCTGGGGTTATTTTAACCTCATCCACCAAAATTATAGATGTTTCTGGATCAGAGCCAAAAGAACTTCAGGGAGAAATACCACCCCGCTCTGTGGTCATACCTGGAAGCTATACCAAAAACTTTCCGGCTGGAAAGTTTCAGGTACAATGTGCCCTTATTATTGGGAAACGAAAAGAAAGCACCGATAAGAAAGTTTCATTAAATGAAGCTCTTAGAGATTTTAACATTTCTGTTTAAAACCCTGTTAAAAAACTGTTAATTTGATGTTAATTATGTTCATCTAATGTTAATAAAATGGTTCTAAAAAATGACCTCCATCTGCATTTTAACAATTTATTAACATCCTTTAACACTACTCCAACGATGGTTTAACGTTAAAATAATTGATTATTGTAGAGCGCACCCGTTTTACACATTTTTAACAAGGTAATAAT
>RFIL01000141.1 GCA_003695285.1 Calditrichota bacterium | reverse complement strand
TTCATCAAATTCATCTCTCGGGTGGTGGGTTCCGAAGGTTGCTGAGCATTGAGGATAAAAAATGAAAACATCAACACCCACAAAAATTTCGATTGTAATAAGGTAGTAACTTTCATAGGACAACTCCCTGAACTTGTTCTCGTTTCTCAGATTATCCGTGGATATTCAGTAAATCTTTGAGGGAAAATTGATCCGGAAACAATTCACAAAAATGGGCAATGAACAGATTTCTGGATAACAATCGTTTATATTCGGCTGAACCCCGGATATCGCTAATCGGGGATATTTCGGTCTGTGCGATTTCCATTGCCTCTTGTATGTTCGAGAGGTTCAGTTCCTTGCCGCTCAGGTAATCGCAGGTCTGGCTGAGATAGAGGGGTATGGGAGCCACTCCCCCCATGGATAAATGGATTTGGTTGATGATATTATCTTTGAGAGATATCCGAATGGCACTGTTTACACTGGCAATATCCAGATGGCGACGTTTGGAAACCTTTTCAAAATGAATCTGTTCATCGGGTTCGGGGATGGAGAATACAATTTCTTTAACCAGTTCCGTAGGGGATTTGTCCAGCTTTTTATATCCCTTATAAAAATTTCGTAAACGAATCCGGCGCATGGGTTTATCTTTTTGAGTGGGGGAGGTTTCAGTAAGAATTAACTCGGCATTGAGTGCCAGCAATAAGATGACCATGTCAGCAATGGGAGAGGCATTGACGATATTTCCACCAATCGTGGCCCGGTTGCGAACCTGAAGAGATGCATTGAGAAGCATATAGTCCTTGATGCGAGGTATGGCCTTCTGAATGAGCGGATGAGCAGCAAATTCTTCGAAAGTGGTGAGAGCCCCAATGTGTAAATTTTTTCCTTTTTGCACAATCCCCTTCATTTCAGGGAATAAGTTGAGTAAGGTCACCGCCAAATCGGGGAGCGATTCCCCCTCCTGGACATAGATATCTGTTCCCCCGGCAATGAATTTAGCGGAGGGGAGATGGCCATTCCCCGGTGGTATCGATGCCATTCGTTTCAATTTTTCTGGAACCTCTGAAAAATAGGATGGCAAAATCCCTTTCTCTATCAATTGCAAAATATTCTCAGATTGAGTCGCTGAGGGAGTGAGGGAATGTGCTTTCTGTTGGATAAGTTTACCGGCTCGTAACAAAGAGGCGTATCCGGTACAACGGCATAAGTGACCACTCAGCACGTATTTAACATCCTCATCGTCAAAATTTGCTCCTTTTTCCATGAGACCATATGTTAAAGAGACCACAATTGCCGGAGTGCAAAAACCACATTGGGTGGCTCCTTCGTTAACAATCGCTTCCTGAACAATTGTGAGATGGTTTAAATTTAACCCTTCTACGGTAACCAGATGTTTACCATGAATTTCGCCAGCTGGCAGCAGACAGGAAGTAACAGGTCGATAATGCATTCCTGAATCGGTTAGTTCCCCCAGCAACACCGTACAGGCACCACAATCACCCTCTTTGCAGCCCTCCTTTGTTCCGGTTTTCTCCAGATGATGTCGTAACAAATCCAGCACCAATAATCCAGGGGGAACTGTCATATCCATTTCTTGATCATTCAACAGGAAACGGATGGAAGTGGTCATGTTGCACTCCTTTCCGTAAGTGTGAGTATATAGCGGAGAAAAATTCTATGAGATAACCAAAGTGTTACTTTTTAAACTTCTGTTTATGAGCATAGCCTGTTATCCCGAGAGTTTGATGCAATCCGGAATAGAACTTTGGTGTCCAAAGAAAAATTACTGGAAAAGAGGATGAAAATCAACGGAAATCGGGAAACCGTTCGCAGATGAAAGTGGAGGAAAATTATTTTCGGGTATATCTTCCATGGAACCACCAACGTGGGGAAAGAAGGGGATTGTCTTCATCGTAATACCCCCAACCCCAGATTTGATATAAATTTCCCTGAACCACCTCATAAAAAAATTCTTTTTTGAGGGGAGAGCTTTGCTCCCTTTGCCAGATATAAACACCACTATCCAGGAGAGTGCCTCTGTGAACCACGAGTTCGTCAGGCTTTTTCACCACACACCACAGTTTACCTTTCTGTATCTTGTTCGCACCCTGACTTTCTACTACTTTTTTGTTGCCATCGGCATCCAGATACTCATCACGGATGATTACTCGCTGGAAGTAGGGGGTTAGGGAGACATAGTTCTGTTGAACCTGAATGGTTTGGACCAGTTTGAGAGGAAGCTGTTGAAAATAGGCGGAATCTAATTGTCTGGGAGGTGGAGAGGGGGTGCTTCGTTGCCCGAGTGTGTCCTGATAGATATAAAATTTTCCTTTCCAGGTGCCATCCAGAGGAGAAAACACACCGGTAAAGAGAGAATCTTTAGCAGTGGTCGGAGGAATCCGTTGAAAGTCTTCTATGGGCTCCATTTCCCGTTCCTGACAGAATAGAAAAAGAAAGAACATGAATGAGAACAGGAAGATAGTGAGAAGTTGCCCGGGACGTTGGTTGAAGAACATCATGAAATCCTAAATTAAATATGAATCGATTAACTCTCTTTACTTCGAAATGAAAGAAACTCCCGAATGGCCTGAACATGATCAATGATTTTCTGAGGGTTGGAATCATTATCGGCAGCCTTTAATGCCTGTTGTAAAACCTCTTCTACCACATCATATTGTTGTGAAATAATTAACCCCCAGGCTTTAATGATAGAAAGCATGGGTTTTCGAATGAATAAATCCGTCGGGAGTTTACCTAACCAGCTGATGACAGTGACGAGGTGTCCCTGCTGAAGGAATTCCTGCGCTGCTAATTCAACCCAACGAGCTGCCAGTTCCCATTCGGTTGCCGCAATGGCATGTTCAATGGCTTTTAAAATTTCTCCCTGACTCCCCAACCATTCACTGGCTCGTTGATGAAGCCCATCCAATTGCTGGCGGTCCCACTGATGAAGATGATTCCAGAGGTATTCCTGCGCTTTTACATTAAACACAAACCAATCACTATCGGGGGATAGAGGGAGCAGGAAAATATTCTCTCTTGCCAGAGCTGTAACAATCTCTTCGTCAATACTTCTACCGGTTAAATAAGCAGCTAACTCCAGATTAAACGAAGAGAGGATGGAGGTTTCAATCAAATACATTTGAATTTCCTTGTCCAGTTTGGAGAACAGAAATTCGAACAGCAAATGTCCTTTTCCGGAGGTGTCATATTCCATTGCCCGAATAATAGCACCGATGTCAGGAGCACGTTGGAGGCATAAAGCAGCATATCTTATTAATTCCGGAATGCTCTGGCAATATTGAAGGATGGCGCTTAGATCTCCGTAGGGA
>RFIL01000140.1 GCA_003695285.1 Calditrichota bacterium | reverse complement strand
TTGAAGAATTAATCATGAAAACAAACGCAACATTATAAAATTTTGAAAGGAGGTAGCTTCTATGGCTAAGAAAGTAATAGGAATTGACCTTGGAACAACAAATTCAGTAGTAGCAGTAATGGAAGGGGGAGAACCGGTTGTCATTCCCAACGCTGAAGGGGGACGAACAACTCCTTCCATCGTTGCATTTACCAAATCCGGTGAAACTTTGGTGGGAGCACCGGCAAAACGGCAGATGATCACCAACCCGGAAAATACCATATATTCAATTAAACGTTTTATGGGCCGTCGGATGGATGAAGTGAGTGAAGAAATATCGATGGTTCCCTATAAGGTAAAGGAAGGAGTGAATGGTCTGGCTGTGGTGAATGTGGGTGATAAAGAATATACACCGCAAGAAATTTCCGCGATGATTCTGCAGAAGATGAAACAGACAGCAGAGGACTATCTGGGAGATAAAGTCACTCAGGCAGTGATTACCGTTCCCGCTTATTTTAATGATAGCCAACGGAAAGCAACCAAGGAAGCCGGTGAAATTGCAGGCTTGGAAGTGTTAAGGATTATCAACGAACCGACAGCAGCGGCTCTGGCTTATGGGTTGGATAAAAAGGCCAATGAAAAAATTGCTGTTTATGACCTGGGTGGAGGTACCTTCGATATCTCAATCCTGGAAATTGGTGATGGAGTGTTCGAGGTGAAATCTACCAATGGTGATACCCACCTGGGGGGTGATAACTTCGACCAGCGAATTGTAGACTGGATTGCTGATGAATTTCAAAAGGAAAACGGTATCGACCTGCGGAAAGACCCCATGGCCTTACAACGTTTACGAGAAGCTGCTGAAAAAGCGAAGATGGAATTGAGTAGCACCTTGCAAACAGATATTAATTTACCGTTCATCACCGCTGATGCCAGTGGGCCGAAACACCTGCAAATGACTTTGACCCGCTCCAAATTCGAACAATTGATTGAAGACCTGGTACAAAAGACCGTTGAACCGTGCAAAATGGCTTTAAAGGACGCCGGCTTGAAACCTGAAGATATTGATGAGGTTATTCTGGTGGGTGGTTCTACCCGTATCCCGCGAGTGCAAGAACTGGTGAAGGAGTTGTTCGGGAAAGAGCCTCATAAAGGTATCAATCCGGATGAAGTGGTTGCTGTCGGCGCTGCAATTCAAGCAGGTGTTCTGGCAGGTGAGGTGAAAGATGTCCTCTTACTGGATGTTACACCACTCTCATTGGGTATTGAAACTCTGGGTGGTGTGTTCACCAAACTGATCGAAAGAAATACCACCATCCCAACTCGCAAAAGCGAAATCTTTACCACTGCAACCGACAATCAACCATCGGTAGAAATCCATGTATTGCAGGGTGAACGAGAATTCGCCAGGGATAACCGAACGCTGGGTAAATTTATCCTCGATGGTATCCCACCCGCACCTCGAGGCGTTCCGAAAATCGAAGTCACCTTTGATATCGATGCGAATGGAATCCTTCAGGTGTCCGCTAAGGATCTGGCTACCGGTAAAGAACAGAAGATTCGAATTGAGGCGAGTAGTGGATTGAGTGAAGAAGAAATCGAAAGAATGGTTAAGGAAGCCAAGGAACACGCTGCTGAGGACCGAAAACGCCGTGAATTGGTGGATGCCAAAAACATGGCGGATGGGTTAATTTATCAGACCGAGAAAAATCTCAAGGACAACGAAGGTAAAATACCCGCTGAGCTAAAGAATAAGATTGAAGCAGCGTTGAATCGGTTAAAAGAAGCAATTAAAACGGATAATATTGGTGAAATTCGTTCCGCCACCGATGCCCTGAATCAGGTATGGAATGAAGCTGCCACTCATCTCTATCAACAGGCTGGTGCGCAGGAAGGCGGAACTACAACTGAGGAAGCTAAGGGTAAAGAAGGAAAGAGCGAAGAAACGGTTGAGGAAGCTGATTTTGAAGTAGTGGATGATGACACCAAAGATAAAAATTAATCATAGAGGGGGCGAAATTTTATTCGCCCCCTTCATTTTGTTTTTCATCGTTCAATATAAAAATCAAAGCAGAAATTGCATAGGAGGTAGCAGCAGTTATGAGTAAAAAGAAAGCTGACACCGAAAAGAAGGAACAGGAAATACCCATAAAAGAAGGACCTTTTGAAACCGAAGCAGAAAACTCGGTGGAAGAAAAGGAAGTGTCTCAGAAACAACATGAAGAAAAGGAAAGCGACGTTCCAGGTGAACAGAATGGGTCGTCTGAAGAAGGAACTATGGTCATTGAAGAAAAAGACATCAAGAAATTGCTAACCAAGATAAAAACATTGGAAGAGCAAAATTTGCGTCTAAGGGCAGAATTTGCCAATTATAAAAAACGAATTGAACGGGATCAGCATGAACTTGCTGACTATATAAAAGGAAAAATCTTTGAAAAATTGCTTCCCATCCTGGATGATTTAAAGATTATGATAGAAAAGTCCAGTGAAGAACATTCCGAGCATTCCGTTTTAGAAGGCGCCAAATTAATCTATGAAAAATTCAACCAATTACTGGAAAAAGAAGGATTAACCAAAATTAATGCCCTTGGCGAAAAATTTGATCCACAATTACACGAAGCATTGATGATGCAACCCATAGATGAAGAATCTAAACATGAAACAGTTATCGAAGTTTATCAGGAAGGTTATAAGTTGCATGATAAATTGTTGAGGCCCAGTAAAGTGGTTGTGGGTAAATACGAGTCCAATCATAAATAATATAAAAGTTTTCAGTGTAGAATTTCGGTAAGGGGGGCTATAGCCCCCTTTTTTTATGGAATTTTGTATTTTTTTTCATTTAATACACTTTTCTTCTTTTCAACTCTATTTCTTAGTAATTGTGAAAAAAAGAAGCATTATTCGAGAATTTTTAAAAAATAATTATTGATTCTTATAACCAATTTTTGATATATTTTCACAACTATGAATGAAGAAAGTTTTCATGAGATCTGATATTTGCAATAGGAGTGAGGCAGGCTTTCCTTATATTTTGGACATTCTGTAATTGACATTTTGACCTATTTTCTGTAAATTGAATAAATTTAACATATGAGGTATAGTCTATGTTAGTATTAACAAGGAGGTTAGGCGAGGCGATCAACATAGGGGACGATATTAAGGTAACTATTGTCGAGATTGATGGAAAGCAGGTAAAATTAGGTATTGAAGCGCCTCGCGATATTATGGTCTTTCGAGAGGAGGTTTACGAACGTATTAAGCAGGAAAACTTAAGAGCTGCTGAAAGTGCATCCCCTGATACACTTAAAAAAGCCGCTCAAATATTGAAAAAGGATAACAAATCCCGTAACAAGTAGTCTTTAAAATTCATCAATCCAGAATTGAGTTTGTTGATTTTTCTATAAGGAATGAAGTATCCAGCAGAGGATGGGTACTTCATTTTCTTTTTAAATGAGAAAATAGAATAATGTGAAACGGTTTGGGAGGCTTTCTGTCATCAACCACCAGCTTTTGACCCGCCTGAAGCAATTTTCCTTTATAATGTTTATTTTCTTCCACTTTAACCCCTTATCTTTGCTATTCCTCGGTTCTCAACAGAATAATATGTTTCAAATAAGTAATCTAAAGGAATTATTGGTTTCAGATAAAAAAAGTTGTTATTTTTATTGAAAGACATTTAAGGAAAAAGAGGGAATAAAGATATGAAGCCAAAGAAGAAGTTGGAACGGGTTACGATTCGTTTTGCGGGTGATTCAGGGGATGGAATGCAGTTAACGGGGAGTCAATTCAGTCGAGCCACGGCAATTGCCCTCAACGATTTAAGTACGCTCCCAGATTTTCCCGCGGAAATTCGAGCACCCGCCGGGACTTTATATGGAGTTTCAGGGTTTCAAATCCAATTCGGGAGTGAAAATATTTACACCCCCGGTGATAAAGCTGATGTGCTGGTGGCGATGAATCCGGCGGCATTAAAAGCGAGCTTACGTTATTTACGAGATAATGGCATTGTCATTGTCAATACCGATGCTTTTACCGAACGGAATTTACGAATGGCAGGGTTTGAGGAAAACCCACTGGAGAGTGGATATTTAAGCGGTTATCAGGTATTTCCGGTAGAAATGTCGCGTTTAACCCGGGAAGCTCTTGAGGGTATTGACTTGACGCATAAAGAGAAAGAAAAATGTAAAAACTTTTTTGCTCTGGGAATGGTCTACTGGATGTATTCCCGCCCACTGGAACCAACGATTGAGTGGATAGAGCATAAATTTGCCAACAAACCCATCTGGGCAGATGCCAATATTCGTGCTCTGAAAGCGGGTCGTAACTTTGCCGATTCCACAGAAATCTTTACCACGGCTTATACAGTGCCTTCTGCGAAAATAGAACCGGGAATTTATCGCCAGATAAGCGGTAATGAAGCACTGGCGCTGGGACTGGTTACTGCCGGAGAAAAAGCAGGAAGAAACATCTTTTATGGAAGTTATCCTATCACACCAGCAAGTGACGTGCTTCAGTATATGGCTTTATATAAAAACTTTGGAGTGATTAGTTTTCAGGCGGAGGATGAGATAGCGGCGATTGGTTCAGCAATCGGTGCATCTTTTGCAGGGCATATCGGTGTCACAGCCACCAGTGGGCCCGGGTTGGCTTTGAAGTCCGAATTTGTGGGTTTTGCTGTGATGACCGAATTGCCACTGGTTATAATCGATATTCAACGCGCGGGTCCCAGTACCGGGATGCCCACCAAAACCGAGCAAACGGATTTATTCCAGAGTTTATATGGCCGAAGCGGGGAGGCTCCCCTGCCAGTAATTGCCGCAAGCAGCCCTGTTGACTGCTTTTATGCTTCTTATGAAGCGGTTAAGATTGCTACTCAGTTTATGACACCGGTGATTGTTCTTTCTGATGTTTATCTGGCAAATGGTTCGGAGCCATGGAAAATTCCGGATATTGACGCCTTACCCCCGATTCAGATTGAATTTGCCACCGCCCAAAATCATTTCTATCCCTATCAGCGAGATGAGCAAACACTTTCTCGTCCCTGGGCTATTCCTGGAACCCCCGGAGTAGAACATCGTCTTGGAGGGCTGGAAAAAGAGAACATTACCGGAAACGTTTCCTATGATCCGGATAACCACCATTTAATGACGCAATTAAGAAGTGAAAAGGTGAAGCGAATTAGCAAGTTTGTCGAAGAACCGGAAATTTTCGGAGATGTAGAGGGCGATGTTCTGGTTGTCAGCTGGGGAAGTACCTATGGTTCTGTGTTCACCAGTGTTGAACAGTTAAGAAAGCGAGGGAAAAAGGTATCCTTCTATCACCTGCGCTGGATCAATCCCTTTCCGGAAAATCTGGAAAAATATATTCGCAACTTTAAAAAAATATTGGTGCCCGAAATTAATATGGGCCAATTATTACAGCTAATTCGCAGTAAATATCTGGTAGATGCCATTGGTTTTAACCGGGTGAAAGGACAGCCGCTGGCGGTCAGTGAATTAACCAGTGCCATCGAAGAATTGTTAACATAACCATTTGGAGATAAATCATGGCAGATAAAGAACAAGCAATGAGCACTAAACCACAACAAAAACAGGATTTCTCCAGTGATCAGGATGTCAGGTGGTGTCCCGGGTGTGGGGATTATGCGATCCTGGCTCAAATGAAACGAGTTTTACCTACCCTGGGCATTCCACGGGAAAAGTTTGTGTTCATTTCCGGGATAGGATGCGCCAGCCGTTTCCCTTATTATCTGAACACCTTTGGATTACATACCATTCATGGTCGTGCGCCCACGGTTGCCACGGGAATAAAGTTAGCAAATCCTGAACTCTCGGTATGGATCATAACCGGAGATGGGGATAGTCTGAGCATTGGAGGGAATCACCTCATCCATATCTGTCGTCGGAATCTCGATGTGAAAATTGTATTGTTTAACAACCAGATTTATGGATTGACTAAAGGACAATATTCTCCCACTTCTCCCAAGGGCAAAATTACCAAAACCTCTCCCTATGGTTCTCTGGATACCCCCTTTAATCCGGTATCATTAGCCTTGAGTGCCGGAGCTACATTTGTAGCCAGAACAATTGATCGGGATACCAAGCATATGGCTGAGATGTTCCGTCGGGCTGCCATGCACAAAGGATGTGCTTTTGTTGAGGTCTTCCAGAACTGCAACATCTTTAATGATGGTGCATATAATGAATTTACGGATCCAGCGACGAAGGCTGAGCGGGTATTGTATCTGGAAGATGGGAAGCCGATGATTTATGGAGCTGAACAGGATAAAGGGCTGGTTATCAATGGGTTTGATATAGAATCCATCTCTCTAAAGGATGAGCAGGACCGTGAACGAGTCATTGTGCATAAGGAAGGCAATAAAAATGTGGCGTACGCCCAGCTACTTGCCCGATTAACCTTCCATCCCCAGTTACCGACACCGGTTGGAGTTTTTCGGCAGGT
>RFIL01000580.1 GCA_003695285.1 Calditrichota bacterium | reverse complement strand
CCAGGCGTTGCGGAAACTCCTGGAATTAGGCGCGAAAACTGCCAGATTGATACGGAATGGAGTGGAGGAAGAAGTACCGGTGGAAGAAATCCAGGTTGGGGATGTCATGGTCATCCGACCGGGAGAAAAAATCCCCACTGATGGCATTGTCGTTTACGGAGAAAGTAGCGTGGATGAATCCATGGCCACCGGAGAATCTCTGCCGGTAAGAAAAACGGTGGGAGATGAGGTCATAGGGGCTACCGTGAATCAGAATGGTGTTCTGCATGTCCAGGCAACCAGAGTGGGCAAGGATACCTTTCTGGCTCAGATGATCCAGATGGTGGAAGAACTGCAGGGAACGAAAGTCCCCATCCAGGCCTTTGCGGATAAAGTAACTTCCATTTTTGTTCCGATAATCATCGTCCTGTCACTGTTGACTTTTTTCGCCTGGCTCTTTTATCCGGAAACCATGATGTATTTCATGAATGCCCTGAAAGGCACTCTTCCCTGGATTCCGGAGACCACCAGTACCCTAACTCTGGCGTTATTTGCCGCCATTGCCGTGTTAGTAATTGCCTGTCCCTGTGCCCTGGGATTGGCGACCCCGACTGCCTTGATGGTCGGTAGTGGTATGGGTGCTCAGAAAGGCATCCTCTTTCGTAAGGGAGAAGCCATTCAGGCATTGAAGGATGTTAAGTTAATCGCTTTTGATAAAACTGGAACCCTGACCGTTGGGAAACCTCAGGTAACCGATGTTATCGTCGCGGATGGTTTTTCCCAGAACAACGTTCTGGAATACGCTGCGGCGTTAGAGAAAAATTCGGAACACCCACTGGCGATGGCCATACGGTCGTATGTAGAATCAGTTCCGGAGCTAAAGATACCTGAAATTGAAAACTTTCAGGCGACACCCGGTAAAGGCGTTGAGGGTGAAGTGAATGGACACAGGGCAATCCTGGGTTCAGCTGCACTCATGAGGGAGGCAAACGTTGACCTATCTCCCATTGAAGATAAAATTCTTCCTTTGGAAAAAGCTGCCAAAACCATCGTATATGTGGCGACAGACAATCGTATTGTGGGTGGATTGGCCATTGCCGATACGGTTAAGCCAGAGGCAAAAGAGGTAATCCAACAGCTCCATCAGATGGGATTAAAAACAGCGATGATCACCGGTGATAATCAACTGACCGCAAACGCAATTGCCCGGCAGGTGGGAATCGATAAGGTTGTGGCAGAGGTTTTACCGGATCAAAAAGTGGCGACACTGGAACAACTGCGACAGGAATATGGCAATGTGGCCATGGTTGGAGATGGAATTAATGATGCTCCGGCATTGGTGAGCGCAGATGTCGGAATTGCCATCGGGAGTGGTACCGATATCGCCATGGAAGCCGCTGATGTAACCCTGGTCAGGGCAGATTTGCATAGTCTGGTCTCGGCCATCAAACTTTCCCGGGCGACGTTCAAGAAAATTAAACAAAATCTGTTCTGGGCCTTTTTTTACAATGTCCTGGCTATACCCATGGCTATCATGGGATTGCTTCATCCGGTGATTGCCGAGATGGCCATGGCGATCAGTTCCATTACTGTGGTCAGTAATGCCAATTTACTTCGGAAAGCGAAGGTATAAATAAAGTCATTTAATATCCCAGGAAAAATTTCAAAAAAAAGAGAATCATTCCAGCTTAAAATGAATTTTTATGTTGGAAAAAAAAGTTTGATAATTTAAATTCGAGGCTATTCTGTGAAGTGAATCACGATGTCTTGTAGCTGATGCTTCACAGTAAGGGATTTAATGGTGGTAAATGAATGGAAACAATGGTTTTGAAAACAAATCGTAAAATACAAGCAAGTTTCTCTTTGCTTGCAACTCTCTTCTGGCTTGCTATAATCCTGGGGCTGGGCTTTATCCCCCGGGTGTGGGCGGAACAGCCGAAAACTGAAATTGTTGGGATGGATGAACACCTGGGAGGTTATGCGGATCTGGAAGCCTGGTTTGTCTCCTCCGAAGGGGATACAGTCCAATTGAAAGATCTGGTCGATCGCCCCACGGTTCTATCCTTTGTTTACTTCAAATGTCCCGGTATATGTACCCCACTGACCGGGGGGCTGTTGGAAGTCGTGGATAAAATCGATATGGCACCTGGTGTGGATTTTAAAGTCATTACTATCAGTATCAATAAAGATGAAACGCCAGATATTGCCCGGCGAAAGAAGCAGAATTACCTAAAATCTATGAGTCGTACCATTGATGATGATGATTGGTGGTGGTTAACCGGTGATAGTGCCAATATCGCCCGTATCACCAAAAGTGTGGGGTTTAATTTTAAAAGAGATGGGGATGATTTTGCCCACCCGGCGGTTCTTACCATCCTTTCCCCCCATGGAAAAATTGCTCGCTATCTTTATGGAATTACCTTCAACCCCTACAATTTAAAGCTGGCAATCCTGGAAGCAACTGAAGAACGGATTGGACCTTCCATTGCTAAAGTAATTCAATTCTGTTTCAGTTACGACCCGGAGGGTCGGAAATATGTTTTTAATCTGTTAAAAGTGGTAGGAGTAGTAACTTTTGTTTTTGCCATCGGTTTTGTGGTGACCATATCATATTTATCCCGAAAGAGGGAATAACACTCAGCTCATCCGAATTCACCACTGACAATTAAACTTCAGCACTGTCGCCCTGGAAGTGCGTAAGTAGGCATTAAGGAATTTGTCTGTTCAATAAATACTAAAAGGAGTATTCGTTTATGGCAAGTCATGCGATTGTAGGAGCCGAAGAAAATTATCTGGAAGCAAAGAGCCGCCATACCGGTATCTTTGCCTGGATTTTTTCAACGGATCATAAACGGATTGGGATTTTGTATTTGGTCTCCATTTTTGTTTTTTTTCTGGTTGCCATAACCCTGGGAATCTTTATGCGGTTAGAACAGCTCACCATGGGAGAAACCCTGATGGGAGCTCAAACTTATAACCGTTTATTCACTCTTCACGGAGTGATTATGATTTTCCTGTTCATAATTCCGGGAATTATGGCAACGTTTGGGAACTTTATCCTTCCCATCCACATCGGGGCAAAAGATGTGGCTTTTCCCCGACTCAACTTATTGTCCTGGTGGTTATATCTGACGGGTGCTATTTTTGCCTTGCTAGCCATCTTCTCTGGTTCGGGAATGGCTGATACCGGTTGGACGTTTTATGTCCCTTATAGTGTGAGAACAGGGACGAATGTGACCCTGGCGGTGATGGCCGCATTTATTCTGGGGTTTTCATCCATT
>RFIL01000579.1 GCA_003695285.1 Calditrichota bacterium | reverse complement strand
CCTCCGAGTAAAACCAAACCACTTAAACCGATGGTTCCATCCCTCTGAAGAGGAACAAACGTATATATCCATCTCCCCCGAAACTCTTCCAGGTGAAATAGTACATATAGGAGACGAGACCCCACAATGCTGCTGATGATAATAATCAGCGCCAGATTTACCACATGTTCCGGTGAGATATCTCGCTTCTTAGCCAGAGAGTTTGTGATGGCAATCCCGCTTATAAAGGCAATTGCTAGCAATATCCCATAACTACTGATGACCAACGGCCCAAGACGTAACAATTCAGGATACATATTTCTTCCATTCGTTATTCATATCGATTTCGGAAAAAATTCAATACGATGCCTACCATCATCAGATTGGTGATTAAGGCACTTCCTCCGTAGCTGAGGAAAGGTAGCGGCAACCCGGTAACCGGAAAAAAGCCGATTGTCATTCCTACATTCACCAACATGTGGAAGGCGATGCTGGTTACAACTCCGATGGTAAAAATACTCTGGAAACGATTACGAAAAAATCCTGCTAATTGAGTCATTCGTAACAGCATGATAAGAAAAAGGGTGAGCACAACCATAACTCCAATAAAACCAAACTCTTCTCCTATGACAGCAAAAATAAAGTCAGTGTGCTGTTCTGGCAAAAAGCGTAGCTGGGTTTGCGAGCCTTGCAGGAACCCCTTCCCCAGCCAACCACCGGAACCTATTGCTACCTTGGATTGAATGATTTGATATCCGGCATCTTTGGAGAATTTTTCGGGATTTAAAAAGACAATCAATCGCTGTTTTTGGTAATCTGCCAACTGGTTCCAGAGCATGGGCGTCACCAGTCCCATTAAGGCATTCAGGATAAAATACAGCAATCCGGAGAAAAATTTCCATTCGGTAAAAATTAAATAAGCAGCAATCAGTATCATTACGGAATAAAAAGCATATTCTTGAAAAGAAGCAATCAATACCAAAAGAGGGGCAATAATTTTAAAAAGATTTTTTAACGATAACCCTACCCAGAAAAACATGGGCAACACCAGTGCTGCCAGTGCTAAGGCGGTTCCCAAATCTGGCTGCCGGACGATTAAAGCGAAGGGCAAAAGAACAATCGAAGAAGCGATGGCAAAGGGTTTCAGCTCATTGATATTCAACCTTTCCCAGGAAAGATAGCGACTTAAAGCCAGAATCGTGGCTAATTTGGCAAATTCCGAGGGTTGAAAGCGAATGCCCCCAATCCGAATCCAGCGACTGGCTCCATACCCCTTAAAACCGAGCCCGGGGATGAAATCAATCGCAATTAACAACACAACGGCGATGGCGTATACGGTCCAGGCGTGTTTGAAAATCCAGCGGGTGGGAATGAAAGCCAGTATAATCATTCCTGAGATGCCCAGGAAAGCCCAGAATAACTGTTTTTGAAAATAATTAATTTCTCCCCCGGCTTGTAATAACGATTGTGAGGTGGAATACAGAGCGATTAATCCACATCCCACCAACCCCAGAACCGTTAAGGGCAAAATCGGATCGATACGCTGAAATCTTTCACTTACCATCTCAAGTCCTTTATTGAGGAAGTGTATCCTGCAGGCTCTGTTCTAAGGCATCCAAACTGTCCTGCAAGGCCTTTTGTTTTTGCTGAAGCTTCCACATTTTGATGCGCCATTTCCGCTCAGCTTCATAGTCATATTTTCCTTGAAAAGAAAAATAACGACGCAAGTATTTACCAACAATTGGTGCTGCGACTCCCCCGCCACTACCACCATTTTCTACAATTACTGCTACGGCAATTTCCGGGTCTTCGAAGGGAGCAAACCCAATAAACCAGGCATGGGGTTTACCATGTGGATTCTGTGCGGTTCCGGTTTTCCCGGCCCCGGTTAATCCCCAGACACTCGCCTGCCACCCCGTTCCTCCATCCACAACTTCCCGCATGCCTTCTCGCACAACTTCAAATACCTCCGGACGTATTTTCTTCACTCTGAAGGTCTGTACAGCAACCGTATCCACCTCACCGGTTATCCGATCCACCAATTTTTTTCGGAGGTGGAGAGGATGATAAATTCCACTATTCGCCAGGATCATGGCAAATTGTGCCATTTGTAGGGGGGTGACCAACAATTCTCCCTGTCCAATGGCTACATTGGCCAGAAGTCCTTTGGTCCAGCCATTTTTACCATACACTTTGTCGTAATATTCTTTGCTGGGGACCAGACCCGCATTTTCGGAGGTTAATTCGACATTGGTTTTTTTACCGAACAGGAAAAGTTTGCTGTATTCATGCCAGAGGTCTATTCCGATTTTAAGACCTAATTGGTAAAAATAGACATTGCAGGAGTTTTTGATTGCACCGATCAAATCCAGACTCCCATGCCCTTCAGCCTTCCAGCAGCGAACCGTTCTACGACCGATACGAAAATAACCGGGACAGGTGACCGTCCAGCTGGGAGAAATAATCCCTTCATTTAGTGCTGCCACCGCTGCTACCAATTTATAGGTAGAGCCAGGAGGATAGGTAGCCTGAGCTGCACGGTCAAAAAGAGGCTTAGTGGTATCCGAAATCAAACTGGCCCACAGTGCCGGGTTAATGGCTTCACTGAACTCAGCTAAATCATAATCCGGTTTGGAGAGTAGAGTCAAAATTTCTCCATTCCGAACATCCACGGCTACCAGGGCGCCCTGCTTACCTTCCAGTAAAGTATCAGCATACAACTGAAGCCGTGCATCCAGCGTCAGGTATACATCTTTACCGGGATGCGGAGGTTTTTTCTTTTCAGGGAACACCTCACTCACTGTTCTGCCAACCGCATCCACCTTTACAAACTGTATTCCCTTCTCACCTCGTAATTCCTGATCGAGCACTTTCTCCAGCCCTTTCTTCCCAAT
>RFIL01000578.1 GCA_003695285.1 Calditrichota bacterium | reverse complement strand
GCCGGGAGCAGCCATTTACCGTTTCCATTGAGAACCTGAGTTGAAGAAGAAGCAAGAGGTAGAATATCTTTATCTTCTCCGATGGCTATAATTTTCTCACCCTTGATGGCAACGGCCCGGAGGTCGGCCATTGTATTTTTACCCGGTTGATAAATCTTACAATTGTGAATAATGATGTCGGGAGTATGGCTCGAAGTTTTCATCGAAAAGTTTGCGTGTTAGGTTCGAGGGGTATAAAACCAAAAGCCCCGCAAATGCGAGGCCCGGTTAATAAAAAAATCTATCTTTCTAAACGAATCACCGACGCTGGGTTTCATAATGAAATGATAATTTATCCTGATAAAATTCTTCAATAGCCATGACAACCGGATTCTCATCTTCCAGATATTGTTCTTCCGGTTCTTTTTCTTCATGTTCCATTTGAAGCAGGTCCTCTTCATATCCCCCTTCTAATTCTTCCAGGATCTGGCGATCTCTTTTTTTCTGATATAATTCTTCATTAATCTGACGGGCACGCTTGGCTATCACCATCGCGGCTTCATATAGATTATCCGTGCGGTTTAAAATTTCTTTAATATCTTGGGTTTTTGCAGGCATTTTACCTCTCCTTAACTGATTCAATTGTAACTATTCACTACAGAGGCACAGAGAAAAAGATTCGAGAACTTTTTTCAACTTCATAGAGACACCACCAATGTAAAATAAATAATTCAATTCCCAACTATAATAAAGGTGTCTCACAATGAATTTATCTTTTTTAGACCCCTGACTCTGTGCTGAATAGTAACATTAATTTCAAGCTGATAAATATAAAGTCATATTTAAAATAAAGCAAATGCTTTTGAATAACTATTGTCGATTGGTCCCTTTACGAGATAACGCCATTTGCATCTTATCCATGATGGCAACATCTCCAGGTTTTACATCTAATAAATTGTGATAGAGGGTAATTGCATGATCGAAGTCTTTGTTTTTTAAAGCCGTATCCGCTTCCTTTTCCACCGAAGAAAGAATGGCATTCTTCAATTCCTGAGCAGGGGAATAATGGGGAGCAACTTTCAATATCTCATTAAGATAAGCGATAGCATTATCATCCGGGGGAGAAAAGAGATTCCCACGCTGATAGGCTAAATTAGCATTGCGAAATAGTTTCTGAATTTTTTGTCCCAGTCCGGTGGAAGTTAATGCTTCCGGATCGAGAGAGACACGCAGGCCCTCAAGTTTTGTTTTCACTTCGGGAATAGCGGGATGATCGGGATATTTTTCCAGGAATTCCTCATAAAGCAACATGGCCCCCATTAAATCCTGCTGTTGATATTTTTCTTCAGCCTGTTCGAGTATTTTAGCTGGAGTGGGAAAGAGGCGGAATCCCCAGTATCCCGCTCCGAGCACGATTAGAACAATTAAAATGAAAAATAATGGAAATTTCCTTTTGGAGGAATTGGGAGGTGGTGTTTTTTGCCTGGAAGGGGTAGGCTCTTCGTCATCGGGATCGAATTCAGCAAATTCAGCGTCAATAACATCCGCGTGGATCTTTTTTCCGGGACGAATTGTGATTTCATCAGGTATCGGAAAGCGATTCTCATCATCTGATTTCCCTCTGGGTACCGGACTGAGGTCTGCTTCGGGCTTCACATCCTCCGGTAGCGCCGGCATCATGGCATCCAGTTCATCAATTTGTTCGGGTGTAGCCAACCAGGCATTCTCCGGGCGCTCCAGCAACTCTTCCGGCGGTTCCGGATTTAGATTCTCTTCAATCAACTCCTCCATCCGCTTTATCTGTACATGATGCACGCCATGCATCTCACAGGCATTCGTGTCGAGTATTTTTTTACACTGCTCACAATAAAACACTAAACGGGGGGTATTCTTCATTGCCAAAACCTGCTGCTATTTTGATTTGGGTTATAACTGTTTAAATTCCCCTCTGAACCCCTCTTAGTAAATAGGTACTTGAGAAACGTCAAATATATGTGTCGTAAGACAAAAACCTACACTTGCAAAATAAAATTTCAATCGAATCGTGAAAAGAGGCTATGTTTTTTCTCAATGTGTTAATTGACTTATTAAGTATGATGCTAAATCTCACTGAACCATAATTATCTGATGTTGAACTTGTTTTTTAGTGCCAACTTCTCTTTTGAGGGTAAAGTATCTGCTTTATCTGGTGATGACTCAATGGTGAGTTCAAAAAAGTCCGGGTATAAATCCCCCATTTTTCATAGACCTAAAATGTTACAAATAACTTAATTTGGGGTAAATAGCGAACAAACTTGTCCTTTCCCATTTAATATTATAGTTTATTTTTTTATTTTTCCATAAATGTGTGTATTTTTGACTTTAACCAAATCAAAACGTATTGGAGAGGGTGACATGCAAATAATTAAGACCATCCCACTATTTTTTATTCTGTTGCTATTATATAACGTTGTCGTCATCGGGCTCAAATCTGAAAAGGGATCTGAAGGTCCTCCTCCATTGAAGAAGCAGCTCCATACCTTTACCTTACCTTCGGATGAACAATGGCCCCTGACTGTAGAAGATGTATTTATTATAATGGGTATTATGGTTTTATATATCGAGATTCTAAAGTCAACCCGTTCCGGAACCATTACAATTGTTGAGCATACCCTTTCCGTCTTTGTTTTTATCGCTTACCTGATGGAGTTTATGATGTCGGATCTGGTGGTGTATTCTTCTTTTGTCTATCTGGGTTGTATGTCGCTTGTGGATGTGTTAGCTGGATTTACTATATCCATTGCAGCAGCCCGGCGTGACTTTCAAATTTCCGGATAAGTATATCAGAATTAAATATCCTGCAGACATTCAGCGCCTGGTAACAGGTAAATATCTATTTTAATGGAGTGAACCCTATGAATACCAATAAAAATAAACAGGAAATATATAAGCTGACCCATCTGGTCACTTGTGCCGGCTGAGCATCTAAAGTAGGTCCGGGTGACCTGGGTGAAATTCTTCAGCATTTACCAGCCACGGTTAATGCCGATGTTCTGGTTGGTCTGGAAACTCGTGATGATGCGGGAGTCTATCGGTTAAAAGAGGATCTCGCCATGATCCAAACGGTGGATTTTTTTACCCCGATTGTGGATGATCCCTATGATTTTGGCCAGATTGCGGCGGCAAACTCCCTGAGCGATATTTACGCCATGGGGGGAACCCCCCGAACAGCACTGAATATTTTGGGTTTTCCGGTAGAAGTGGTCAGTAAGGAAGCCATTGCTCGAATCATACAGGGAGGCTACGACAAAGCCAGGGAAGCCGGAGTTGAAATTCTGGGAGGCCATTCTGTCAAAGACCCGGAGTTAAAGTATGGGCTGGCTGTGACAGGATTTGTTCATCCGGGAGAGATTATTCGAAACAACACCCCGCAGATCGGGGATTTGCTGGTGTTAACCAAGCCCATTGGTACCGGAATTTTAACCACTGCTCTCAAGAAGGAAAAACTTCCGGATGACCTTTTACATATGGTTACCGGTGTAATGAAGCAGTTAAACAAAACCGCAGCAGAGGTGATGAAACAGCATGGGGCACATGCCTGTACTGATATCACCGGGTTTGGGTTACTGGGGCACATGTATGAGATGGTCGCAGAACGTCAAGATGTTGGTTTCCGGGTAGAAGCTCTTAAGATTCCTTTGTTGCCTTCAGCGCTGGAGTTTGCCCGGGCCGGAAATATTCCCGGGGGATTGAAGGAAAATCAAAAATTCCTGACCCCGAAGGTGAATATCTCTACAGAATTGGATGAAGCTTTGGTGCAACTTCTCTTTGATCCGCAGACTTCCGGAGGGTTGTTAATCGCATGTTCGCCTGAAAGTGTTGATGGGGTGTTGCGCAATTTAACCACTGTGGGAGTTGAAGCAAGTGTCATTGGTGAATGTGTGCCCAGGGAAGAGAAAGCTATTGAGGTGATTTAATGAAAGCAACGGCAATCGCACATGCCAATATCGCGTTGGTTAAATACTGGGGGAAGCGGGATATAAAATTAAATCTACCTGCGGTTGGCTCCATCTCTATGACGCTGCGGGATTTGTTTACTCAATCTTCGATTTTTTTTTCCGAGGAATTTTCGGAAGACATCCTGATCCTTAACGGACAACCCGCCGGAGAAGTTGAAAGGAGAAGAGTTTCCTCCTTCCTGGATATTTTTCGTGATTTGTCAGGAGTCCGGATGTGCGCAAAAGTGGAGAGTCATAATAACTTCCCGACCGGTGCGGGGTTGGCTTCATCGGCATCCGGTTTTGCAGCGCTGACGATTGCCGCCTCTGCTGCCCTGGGGTTGGAACTTTCTTCTGAAAAATTATCCATTTTAGCGCGTCAGGGCTCCGGTTCCGCTGCTCGTTCCATTTATGGAGGCTTTGTTGAGATGAAGAAAGGTGAGCTACCTGATGGAAGCGATGCCTACGCCATTCAACTCTATGATGAAAATTATTGGAACCTGGATATGCTCATCCTGATAACCTCAGAGGAAGAAAAAGAAATCTCCTCCACCCGGGGGATGAAATTAACTGCGGAAACCTCCCCCTATTATTCCGCCTGGGTGCAGTCTTCGGAAGACGACTTG
>RFIL01000577.1 GCA_003695285.1 Calditrichota bacterium | reverse complement strand
TGGGGCTATCATATGTGCGACACTGAACTCACCATGGCCGCTGCTTGCCAGACCAAGATGCTCTTCTATAATTTTCCCGTCGGTGGTAGGGATTTTTGTGGGTTGTGTTTGGTGATAGTATTTCATATTTCTCCTTTGCTCAACTTAAATAGATGAGACATGAACATTCCAAATGGTTGTCTAAATGACGCATCGTGATGAGCGTCGCCTTCAAGACACAGTATAAGTATAATACATTGCAACATCAATCTCACTGTGTTGATAAAAAATTTGAACATGAAATATCAGCTTTCAATTTATATGAACATTGCTACTCTTCCATATTTTGATTATGTTTTATAAAACGCAACAGAAGGAGGTCCTGTCATGAATCTGTTAACCGATCGAAACCTGCTCCGTAACAAGGCTTTCATTAATAATCAATGGATAGAGGGGGTGGAAGGGAAAACCTTTCCTGTCACCAATCCTGCAAATGGTGAAGTGTTAACTACTGTTCCAGATATGGGACGTAAAGATACTCAAAGAGCTATCACCGCTGCTGCTCAGGCTTTACCGGATTGGGCAGGTAAAACAGCTCTGGAGCGTGCTGCATTATTGCGAAAGTGGTATGAGTTAATGATGACTCATCTCGAAGACCTGGCCTTATTAATGACTCTTGAACAGGGTAAGCCTTTGAATGAGGCACGTGGCGAAGTTCGATACGGGGCTTCTTTTGTGGAATGGTTTGCGGAGGAGGGGAAAAGGGTGTATGGTGATGTCATCCCGACCTATTCCGGGGATCGACGAATCATCGTACTGAAACAACCCATTGGAGTCGTGGCAGCAATTACCCCCTGGAATTTTCCCAATGCCATGATTACCCGCAAGGTATCTGCGGCACTGGCAGCCGGATGTACTGTGGTGGTAAAACCGGCTGAAGACACCCCTCTCTCGGCTCTGGCGCTGGCAGAATTAGCTGTGAGAGCCGGTTTTCCTCCTGGTGTGTTGAATGTGGTAACCACCAATCGCCCTGAAATTGTGGGAAAAGAATTGACGGAAAATCCGGTGGTCAGAAAACTTTCGTTTACCGGTTCCACTGAAGTGGGAAAATTATTGATGGCTCAATGCGCCAATACTGTAAAAAAGATCTCCCTGGAATTAGGAGGAAATGCCCCATTCATTGTCTTTGATGATGCCGATATCGAAGCAGCAGTGGAAGGCGCTCTGGCATCCAAATACCGCAATGCCGGTCAAACCTGTGTGTGCGCCAATCGTCTTTTTGTTCAGGATGGTGTGTATGATGAATTCGCGGAGAAATATGCAGATGCGGTGAAACGGTTAAAAGTAGGAGTAGGCACGGAAGAATCGGTTAGCATCGGTCCACTGATCAATGAAGCAGCACTGTCTAAAGTAGAGCGATTGGTTGAGGATGCGCTTTCCAAAGGCGCCCGGGCACTTACCGGAGGGCATCGCCATGAGCTGGGGAGAACATTTTATCAACCTACCGTGCTGATAAACGTGACGGATGAGATGCAATGTGCTCAGGAAGAGATTTTTGGCCCGGTTGCCCCCCTCTTTCGTTTCAAAACAGAAGAGGAAGTTATTCAAAGAGCCAATAATACCTCTTATGGACTGGCAGCCTACTTTTACGGTAGAGATGTAGGACGCATCTGGCGGGTTGCAGAAGCTCTGGAATATGGGATGGTGGGAATTAATACCGGGATGATCTCAACAGCCATCGCTCCCTTTGGAGGTGTTAAAGAATCGGGAATTGGTCGGGAAGGATCAAAATATGGAATTGAGGAATATCTGGAGATCAAATATGTATGTCTTGCCGGTCTGAATAAGTGAGGGGGGCTATCTTTTACGCTGTTGAAGTCATCTTTTCAGTGGGATGTACCGGATGGTGGGGTATCACTGGAAACGATCTTTCCTTGGTGATACCCCATCAATGGGAATCTAATGGATAAAGCTCGTTACATTCCTTCAGGCGTATTTTCATAAACACTGCGGGAAAGGAGTTTATCTTTAACTTCCAAAAACCACTTCCGGTAACCAGGTGGCCAGTTCCGGAAAAAGGATGACCAGCAATAATCCTATCAGTTGAATGATGATAAAGGGAATAATCCCTCGATAGATGTGGGTTGTGGTAATTTGAGGAGGGGCTACTCCTTTCAGGTAAAAAAGTGCAAAGCCGAATGGCGGGGTGAGAAAGGACGTCTGGAGATTCATAGCAAATAAGATCCCCAACCATAAGAGATTTACGTGCATTTGTTCAAAAATGGGAACCACTACCGGGATGATGATGAAGGTGATTTCGATGAAATCGATAAAGAAGCCAGCGATAAAGATCACCACCATCACCAGAGCTAAAAACAACCCCGGAGAAAGATTTGCCCCGATAATCAATTCAGTCAGATAATGATCCCCTCCCATTCCTCTGAAAACCAGCCCGAAGGCAGTAGCCCCGACCAGGATGATGAAAACCATGGAGGTTAAATGGGTTGTTTCCAACATGACAGCCTTTAAGGTAGGGATGGAGAACCGTTTTCTTCCCATTGTCAACAGGGTTGCTCCAAGGGCGCCCACGGCCGCTGCTTCAGTAGGAGAGGCTATCCCGGCAAAAATTGATCCCAGAACTGCCACTACCAGAATGGAGGGTAATAAAAAAGCCTGAAAAATTTTCCTAAATGCTTCCTTTCCCCGAAATCTTTTTAACTCCTCACTGGGCATTGCTGGCGCCACCTCCGGTTTCAAATAGCTGATGATAAGTATCCAGAGAAGATACATAACCACCAGTGCTAAGCCAGGAAAAACAGCGCCCATGAACATATCCCCTACCGAAACATTCATCACGCTTCCCAATAAGACCAGCACAATGCTGGGCGGGATAATTTGTCCTAAGGTGCCGGAAGCGGAAATCGTTCCGGTTGCTAATGGGGGATCATACCCTCTTTTTAACATGGTGGGCAGGCTAAGCAATCCCATGGTAACAACGGTGGCACCCACAATCCCGGTTGAGGCTGCTAACATGGCTCCCACCACCACCACGGAAATCGCCAGTCCTCCTCTAATCTTGCCAAACAACAAGGCCATGGTTTCTAGCAATTCTTCTGCTAACCCCGATTTTTCCAACATGACTCCCATAAAGATGAACAGGGGAACCGCGATTAAAACATAATTGGTCATGATTCCCCAGATACGTAAGGGGAGGAGGTTAAAAAAATTAAATCCGAACGTAGCCAACCCCATAATCACAGCCACTCCACCAAGGGTAAAACTTACCGGATATCCCAGCATTAATAACAGGAATACGACTCCAAATAAAAGCAGAGGCATGGCTTCTATCATGATTCGGATTCTCCTTCTTCTGCCGTGGGATTGAGAATGGTTTTCAGAGATTGATGGATGATAGAGATAGATTGTAACAATACCAGGATGAAGGCAATCGGTATCGCCGCTTTTAAAATATAGCGGGCGGGCAACCCTCCGGGATCCGGAGACGTTTCACCAATTTTGAAAGAAATGGCAACAAAATTCCAGGAACTGATGATGACCACCAGGGAAAAGGGTATCAGGAAAAAGAGAGTGCCAAAAAGGTCCACCCAGGCACGCACCTTTGGGGAAAATTTGACATAAAAAACATCCACACGAACATGGCGGTCGTGTTTTAAAGTAAATGCGGCAGCAAGTAAAAAGATGAAGGCAAACAAATGCCATTCTAATTCCTGAATGGCGACCATACTCTCTCGAAATAAATATCGGGTGATGACGTCGTAACAGACGATTAATACCAGCGCACTGGTTAACCAGATAACACTATTCCCCACCCGCTCATTAAGCTTGTCAATCCATGCTGCCAGTTGGGTCAAGAACTTCATAAGCCCTCCATTCGCTTTCGGAAATCCGTGCCAGTATCAGGGTCATTTTGAATGGTTCCCGAAAATGCAACATACCAGATATACTTCATTTTTTCAATACCAATCTTTGAAATTGCTGAAAAACCTGCTGTGGGGTAATTTCTTTCATACATTTAAAATGGTGTTTTGGACAATTCGGTCTTCCAATATGAGAACAGGGACGACAATTTAGACCGGAATTTTCTACAACGACAGCCTGGGGATTTATCGGGAAAAATCCCAATTCTCGAACAGTTCCCCCGAAAATAGCCACCTGTGGTTTCCGAAAGGCTGCAGCGGCATGCATCAATCCGGAATCGTTACTGATGAAGTATGGTGCTGAAGAAATCAATCCACACGTCTCTTCCAAAGTTAACTCACCGCTAAAATCCTGGACAATCCCATGTGGAACGCCTTCCTGGATACGGGCGATCCAATCCTTTTCGCTTTTATCTCCCACCAGGATAGTCTTCCAACCCATCTGTTCATGGATGAGAATGATGAGCTTCTGGAAATATTCCGGTAGCCAGCGTTTGGTAAAATGTCGTGCTCCGGGTGCTATAATGACCTTGAAATGTTGTTTTCCCAGGTCGGAGTATATTTCACCCATTCGGGATTTGATCTCGGACGATAAATGAAGCTCCGGTTGAAGGTCCTGGGTATCTAATCCCAGGGGGGAGGCTGCGCGGAGATATTTTTCAGCCACTGAAAGAGGAGGATTGGGATAGCGATT
>RFIL01000139.1 GCA_003695285.1 Calditrichota bacterium | reverse complement strand
TAATTGCATTTTTTACAATTTTCACCTTATTTTTTTATTGGAATCCGCTTGCTCTCATCCTAAATTTGAGCAATTGTAATTTTTACAATTCTGAATCAAACACAGGATGATGGAATGTATTTAAAAGAGTTTCAACGATTAGTAGAGATCATGCAGCGCCTCAGAAAAGAATGTCCATGGGATCGAGAACAGACACCTCAGAGCCTGCGGCAATATATTCTGGAAGAAGCTTATGAAACAGTGGAGGCGATTGATAAAAATGACTGGGATGAACTTCGGAAAGAACTGGGGGATTTACTACTTCAGATAGTATTTCAAGCTGAGATAGCGGAAGAAGAAAACCGCTTCACCCTGGAAGATGTCATCCGGCATATTAATGAAAAAATGATTGTGCGTCATCCCCATGTTTTTGGAGATGTCAAAGTTGAAAATGCCGAACAGGTCAAGGAAAACTGGGAGCAGATTAAACAACGTTCCGAGAATAAGAAATCTGTCCTGGATGGCGTACCCCTTCAATTATCTGCATTACTTCGTGCTCAACGCTTACAGGATAAAGCCTCCCATGTTGGGTTTGATTGGGATAAACCCTCGGAAGTGCTGGAAAAGATCAAAGAAGAAATTGAGGAACTGGAAAACTCGCAGTCTCAGGAAGAACGGGAGGAAGAGATCGGAGATTTATTATTTTCCCTGGTCAATCTTTGCCGATTTTATCATATCAGTGCGGAGGATGCCCTTCGTAAAACCATTGCCAAGTTTATATCCCGATTTCAATATATAGAACGAGAGTTACGAAAACAGCGCCGCTCTTTTGACTCGGTTACTCTTAAGGAAATGGATCAATTATGGGAGGAAGCCAAAGATAACCACAATAAAAGTGCTGAAGGAAAATGACTCCAGAACACTTTCAATCTTATGTACCATTACTGGTAAATTATTTTCTGGTTGTTTCTGTCTCCTTTAACCTTTTACTGGTCTGGCTTCTCCTGAGACAAAAGGCAAAAACACCTTCCATCTCGCTGTTTACTTACCTGGTGTTTTTAGCACTCCTCGATGCATTTACCACTTTATATCTTCTGAATTCTGTTCATCCGGAGCGAAGTTTGATTGCAGTAAATGCTCGCATCATCCTTCAAAGTTTTTTTCTTGTCTTTCTTCATTATTTTATCACCAGCTTTACCTTTTCACGGCGTCTTCCCAAACCGGATTGGAGGAATATCATTCTCATGGGGACGGCACTGCTGATCTCTTTGTTGATTTTAATCAGGGCAAATCTATTTGTGGAGGGGTTTCATCCAGCTGGCACCCGGCTCATTCCCCGTTATACTCCTTTTTACTGGTTGATCATAGCCCTGGTGGGGATGGTGCTGGTATCGTTACGCCAGATACTCCCCCGTAAACTCTCCCAGGAAGGGGGTGATACTCCCGAAATCCGCCATTACTTTCTTGGGAAGACCTTTCCTCTGGGCAGTTTCGCCTTAATCGCGCTGGTTGTTGCTCCCTATTTCTTTCCCCATCTTTCTGTGCTGTATATGGCTTATCTCATGGTGATGGCATTGTTATTCTATAATGCCCTGAGGTTCCATTTGCTGGAAGTGAACGATTACAACCGTTCTCTACTCCCGATGGCACTGGTCACGGTTTTCATCCTTTTGATTTTTTTCTTTACCTTTAAACCTGAAAAAGCATTGACCCTGGATCTGTTGATGCTCAGTATCCCCGGGATTGTTTTTACCACTGTATTGGGGAATCTCATTCTCATTTCCTTCAAGGATGCTTTTCAGCGCACTCAAACCGGTTTTGATGAATTTCTGGATACCAAAATTGAGCAGTTCTCTCAGGATATTGGGAGGGTAATAGAGGCTGACCAACTCTGGAAAATCGTGGCTCAATTTTGTCACGAAGCGCTTCAATTTCCCAAGATCGCCATTGTGTTGCAACAATACGATATTCGCCCCTATCAGATTGTTTACCTGGAAGGTTTTTCCGAAAAAAGCATCAACCGTTTATTGAGTAATTCCAGTTCACCCCTGCTTGATAAGTTGGAAAGTGAACCGGAGATAATTAACAAATTTGATTACTCGGAACAAACCACCCTCTATAAATTACTTGATGAACATCGGGTTTCCCTGGTCATACCTCTGGTTAAACAATCCAAATTTTTAGGGATTATCTTTCTTGGGGAAGAGCGTTCTTATCGATCCGTAAACCCCAGGTTTGTGCATTTATTGAAATTGGTGGCTTCGCAGGTTCCAATTGCCTTAGAAAACATTCAGACCATCCAAAACATATTGCAGGCCCAAAAGATGGCTGAGATCGGGATGTTTGCTTCACAGTTGGCACATGACTTTCGCTCTTTCATCAATCTTGTTAAGATGGGAGATGGAGGGAATTCACAGTTGCTAAAGCATGCTCGCTATATGGACAAAATGGTCAATGATCTTCTCAATTATGCGCGCCCCCAGGAGTTAAAACTAACTCCGGTCAACATTAACCAATTGATTGATATGAGCCTGGATCTGGTGCAGATTCCACCCCATATACGCCTTGAGAAAAACTATTCCACTGACCTTCCAGCCATCAAGGTAGATATTGATCAAATGAGACGGGTGTTTACAAACTTAATTAATAATAGCATACGGGCAATGGCGTTTAACGATAGCGGACGGTTAAAAATTACCACTCGAACCTTGCGTCCTGCCTCCAAACTCAGCACCACTCCCTGGATTTACATCGAAATACTGGATGAGGGGGTTGGAATTCCGGATGAATTTCTGGAACGAATTTTTGATCCGTTTTTTACTACTTATAAGAAAGAAGGGGGAAACGGGCTGGGGTTAGCAATTGTTCGGCAAATTATTACTCGCCATTCAGGTTTTATTGATGTGACCAGCAAACCGGGAAAAGGAACCATTTTTAACATACGATTACCTTATCAAATTGAATAAAACGATGGGATTGGGGTATGATGAACAACAGTAAGAAAATCTTGATTGTGGAAGATAATGAAACCTGGAGTGAGCTATTCACTCAGTGGATCGGGGATCATTACGACATTGAAGTTGCCACCAATAAGGAAGAGGCATTACAGAGCTGTCAATCCTTTGAACCGGATTTGATCATACTTGATCTGGGATTGCCTCAAACCCGGGATGGATTAGAATTGCTGGACGATTTGATGAGTCGCGGTCAGGATTATCAAATTATCGTGGTGACCTCCTATCAGGAGCATGAATATGCCCTGGAAGCCCAGCGTCGGGGGGCATATTCCTATTTTTCCAAAGGGGATGATAACCTGGCTGATGAACTTCCCTTTTTAATTCGCCAGGCGTTAAAAATGCAGCAATTGGAAAGAGAAAATAAAGAACTCCGTTCCAAACTGCAGCAAAACATTCGTTTTGATGATATCGTGGCCATCAGCAAACAAATGCAAGAAATTCTGGCCACTGTTGAACGGATCAAAAACAGCAGCGAGCCGGTCCTCATTCTGGGAGAATCCGGTGTCGGTAAAGAGGTTATTGCCAGACACATCTTTAAACAGAGCACTCGTTTCAAAGACAATTTTGTAGCCATTAATTGCAGCGCTTTGCCACCCAATCTTCTGGAGAGTGAATTGTTCGGGTATGAACAGGGTGCCTTTACTGGTGCCATGAAGACTACTCGAGGGAAGTTTGAACTGGCCAATAATGGTACCCTGTTTCTGGATGAGATCGGTGACATGCCGTTGGAGTTACAGGCCAAACTTCTCAGAGTTCTGGAAACCAAACGCTTCTTCCGATTGGGAGGGGAAAAAGAGGTGGAAGTCAATTTCCGGTTGATTTCGGCAACCAATCAACCGCTGGCGGAATTGATTAAAAAGAATAAATTTCGCGAGGACCTGTACTACCGAATTAATGTTATGCCCATTGTAATTCCACCGTTGCGAGAACGTCCGGATGATATCCCGGCGATGATTGATTATTTTGCTGAGAAATTCTGTCGGGAAAATGATTATCCCCGACCTAAGTTCACCACCCGGGTGATTGCCTGTTTATCTCATCTTCCCTGGGAGGGTAATGCCCGGGAGCTGGAGAATACCGTTAAACGGTTGATTTTAACCAATCAACGAGTCATTGATATTGAACATCTCCCGCCGGATATCCTGGAGGAGACGAACAGCTTCCTGGATATCGCTCTGGCCAATGAACTCACCCTGGAGGAAGTGACCAAATTGTATGTGAAAATGGTGCTCGATTTAAAAAAGGGGAATAAAAAGGAAGCCTGTAAGTTACTCAATATTAACTATCGCACTTTAATGAAAAAGCTGAGTTAAACTCTACTGCCCAAGAGCCATTT
>RFIL01000576.1 GCA_003695285.1 Calditrichota bacterium | reverse complement strand
GGCCTCATGAATTAATGAGAGAACCGCATCGTTTCCCAGATGATTGGCATAGTTGACATCGGAAATGCGAATTGAAAGTTCGGTGGTAAAATGAAATTTCTCCGGCAAAGTCAGTTTCAAACGTGCCATACAGCTCCTCGCTTCACTTTGAAGATGAAAATGATGGGAATTTGGTATAAAAATTAACATCCCTGCCAGAAAGGTAAATCGAGGGATTCTCCTTTGCTGGCAGGGATAGTGGATAGAAATCGATTCTTCTGGAGCGTTTATTGAGCTTTTGCCACACCAATAACGCCACAGGCAACACGGGCTCCTGCCGCTCCCGTTGGTTGAGAAGTCAAATCATCCGCTTTGGCGTGAATGATAACACCTCGTCCAATAATACTGTTCGGCCCATTCAGGGAAAGATGGGTATCGAGCCGTTCATAATGGGCATTGCCATTTTCATCGGCGGTTAAATTCCCCAGATCTCCCACATGACGGGTTTGAGCGTCCGGGGCAGCGTGAGGATTCCCTTCAGGGTTGAAATGTCCACCCGCAGATTTTCCATCCGGTGAACTACAATCCCCAAACTCATGGATGTGAAAACCGTGTTCACCGGGAGTGAGACCCATGACATCGGCAACAATTTTTACCCCTTCTGCAGTTTTGGTGAAAGTGACGACTCCTTTCACTTCGTTCCCTTCAGTGGCATGCAAGACCGCCACAGCTTTCGTAAACTGGGGAACCGTTGATGTTTCGACGGTTACTTCCTTCTGTTGACATCCAATTAGAAGGGCGCCCACCAGTATAATTCCCGTAAACATTTTATTGAAAGACATCTCAGACCTCCTGTGCTATAATTAAACTTGATTGTATGTAATATGAATTAGGGAAGAGACATTATAATGATTTTCCATTTTCATGATTGAAAGTATATCCTGAAATTTAACTCATCGGGCTGAATGTATTAAAAAATCTTCAGAAATCGAAATAAAAAGGTAGAAAAGAAAAAACAATTTTTCATGGTTCCAAATTTGGCCTGAGGTATTTCTTTACTTTATCGTAACTACTCACCACAGGGAACGGAGAGAAAAAGATTAGAGCATTTATTTCAGATTCATAGAAATACCACCCGTGAAAAAGATATGGTACAATTCATTTCCTGTGTATAATACCATCAGTGGGGGCTCATTTGTCGATTCCTTTCCTCAATTTATGAATCACGATGGTCTCCATAGTTTATCAGATAATACCATGATCATGCGCTCAAATTTATAGAATGTGTCGGTTAAAATTGTCAACACAAGTTTTATCCTTCCGGATCAACAAAAACTTGTTTTGTAATTGGGTTATCCTTGCTATCCATCGAATTCTACCAGAAAACATCCCTATCAATCAATTGACATTTAGTTTTGGGTTTTGTAATTTGGAATCTGAGAATTGGATATTTTAAAACTCAATGATCTTGTCCTGTGAAAATTTCAGATCGTCGGGATTACTGTAGAGCGAGCGTATCTATCCCGTCATCCTTGACACATACCGGAAACATCAAACAAATATTTACCTCTAATCAGGGAGAGTTCTATGGAAGATTACATCAAAGAAATTGAAGAGATGGAAAAATGGTTCGCCAGTCCTCGCTTCAAGGAAATCATTCGTCTCTATTCAGCGGAAGAAGTGGTGGAGCAGCGGGGTACCATTTATGGTGATTATCCGATTGCTGCCAAAGCGGCAGAGGAGTTTTATCAACGCTTGCGGGAGTTGTTTGAGGCAGGTAAACAGATTACTACCTTCGGTCCTTATTCGCCAGGACAGGCGGTGGCCATAAAACGGATGGGAATCGAAGCGCTTTATCTCGGCGGTTGGGCTACCTCTGCCAAAGGGTCTACCACGGAAGACCCGGGACCCGACCTTGCCAGCTATCCTCTCAGTCAGGTACCCAATGAAGCAGCGGTGTTAATTCGTGCTCTGCTGGCGGCGGATAAAAACCAGAAGTTTGCCCGGATGCGCATGACGGAAGAGGAACTTCGCAATACCCCGGAAATTGACTACCGCCCTTTTTTGATTGCTGATGCCGATACCGGTCATGGTGGTGAAGCCCATGTGAGAAACTTAATCCGCCGGTTTGTAGAAGTTGGAGTGCCGGGATATCATATTGAGGATCAAAAACCGGGGGTGAAAAAATGTGGGCATCAGGCGGGGAAGGTGCTGGTGGCTCAGGATGAACAGATAAAGCGATTGAATTCAGCCCGATTTCAACTGGATGTGATGAAGGTCCCGGGCATCATCGTGGCCCGAACGGATGCTGAAGCTGCCACATATATTGATAGCATCGCCGATGAGCGGGATCATGCCTTCATCCTTGGGGCAACCAATATTCATATCCCTTCCTATAAAGTCACTTATCTGGCTATTTTAAAGCATTTTTATGAAAAGGGTGTCAAAGCGCTAAACGGGCATCTCCTTTATCGTATCTCCGATCGAATGTATGAAGAAGCCTATGAATGGTTACGGGAAACCAAAGTGCTGGAACATCTGGATAAATGTATCGCGGATTTGAAAGATGGAAAGTTCCGCAGCCCGGAAAACGCCCTGGATGCGGTTGTGGATAAATTCCTGGATGTCTGGCAAATGGAAGCTGAATTAAAGACCTATGGTCAGGCTATTGCCGATCTCATGCAGTATCAACTGGATGAGGGAAATGAGCTGGAAATGAGCATTGATGAATGGAAAGAATATGTGAAGACAGTTTCCTTT
>RFIL01000138.1 GCA_003695285.1 Calditrichota bacterium | reverse complement strand
CGTTGACGGAGTGCTTCGGCCAGAATAATGCCCGTTGCCACAGAGGCATTTAAAGACTCCACCTGACCGGAAAGCGGAATGTGGAACAGTTGGTCACACTTTTTTTGGATGATTGGTCGAATCCCCTTGCCTTCACTCCCTACAACAATCGCACAGTTTCGTTTAAAGTCCATCTCCCACAAAACAACCTCGCTTTCCAGAGAGGCGCCATAAATCCAGACGTTATTTTCTTTCAGGAGGTCAACCGCCTGAGCCAGATTTTTTGCTTTGAAGATTGGGAATTTTAAAGCGGCCCCGGCCGAAGCTTTGATGACGGTATCTGTAATCGGTGTGCTATCTCTAAGAGAAATCACCAGCCCTGAGGCTCCCAGTGCTTTTGAGGAACGAATGATGGCACCCAGATTATGTGGATCCTGTATCCGATCGGCAATCACCAGAGTCAGTGGTTGAGGGAAATTGGGTAATTGATGAAGCAAATTATCCATTGATTTAATTTCAACCGGAGAGATGAGTGCTACAACCCCCTGATGGATGACATCCCCAACCATTTGTTGAATTTTCTTGTGGCTGGCATTGCTGATGGGAATCCGGTTCCGTTTGGCCAGTTTGTAGATTTCACGAATGTGACTTCCATGAGCTCCATGAGCGATATAAATTTTCTGAACCTCCCTGTTGCTGCGAAGAGCTTCTAAAACCGGATTTCTTCCGTAGATATAGGACATAGGATGACTCAGGATAACTGGTTTAACTGATTTAACTGGGCTATCTGACCGATCGCCAGAAGCCGATCCCCTTCGTAAATGATGACATCCGGTGTGGGATTGTAAATGAACTCACCGCTGGGTCTGCGTATGGCCACGATGATGATGTTCAATCGTTTACGAACCTCTGACTCAGCAATGGTTTTATCCTTTAAAAAGGAATTCGGGCCGACCACAACCTCTTCCAATCCCAGGTCTACCCCTTTCTGATGGCTGACAATATCAATAAAGTCGGCAACTGAAGGACGAAGTAATAAATTCACCATCCGGTTAGCACCAATTTCATAGGGTTTCACCACCCGATTAGCTCCTGCCCGGATTAATTTCTTTTCCGTTTCCTCTTCTACAGCCCGGGTAACCACAAAAATATTGGGATTCAATACCTTCGCCGAGAGGGTTGTATAGAGATTTTCAGCATCCGTTGGCAACACCGCCACCAGTCCCCGGGCACGATCGATCCCCGCTTTTATTAATCCTTCATCGGTGGTGGCATCGGCATTCACAAACAAATATTCATTTTCAATCAAATCATCGATTCGGGCGTCATCGTTTTCGATAACAACAAAAGGGATACCCTGCGCTGCCAGTTCATCGCAGATTAAATTCCCCAGACGACCATAACCACAGACGATGTAATGATTTTGGGTTTTTTCTACTTTTTTATCCACCCTTCTCCTCCGAAAAATTTGTGTTTCAATAATTAACTGCGCAGCTCTCCCACCGATATATGCGATTGTCCCAACACCGGTAATGATGATGGTCATGGTAAGAATACGGCCCCCATAAGAGAGGGGATGAACCTCATTAAAGCCGGTGGTGGTGATGGAGATTAATGTCATATACAAAGAATCGAGAAAATTCCACTTCTCGATTATCATATAGCCAATACTACCCAGCAGGATAAGAGTTAAGAGGAAGTATGTTGCTCTTTTTATCTGTTCCATATAGTGATAGACTCCATATGACTAATCAAATAAATATAACGTGTTATATCACCTTTTCCAAACGGGATGATTTCCGATTTTTAAGACATTCTACCCCATAACCGCCCTATTTGCCAATTAACGAACACCTTGCTTTAAGAGCCACTATCCATCTATATTCAGCCACTGAAATTTGAGAAGCGCATCTCTCTTCAGGGAACATTAAACTTCTCAAATTGTAGTTATTTCATCCTGTGCTAAAATAAGATACGATTAACTAAACAATATTGAATTTTCTTTAAGCCGTTTAAAGCCATATGGATATCCTGAAACCGAAATTGAACAAACCACTCCTCTACCTTTTTAAATTGGGTATCTATACCTCCCTCTATGGCATTATTCGGTATATAGTATTCAGACTACCTACAGATAATGCAGATGTATATGCCTTCATACTGACCATCGCAATAATCATCTTTAACCGTGGTAAGTTAACCCATATCCTGCAACAATTCATTGACCGGCAATTTTATCGAACATTTTATAATCTCAAACAGGAACTCCTTAAACTCAATCAGGAGTTGCCATCCTATATGGAACCTGATGAACTGATACAACGGATAAAAACCTTCCTGGATCATCATTTTTTACCTGAGGATTATCGTTTCTACATTTTGAAAGGTGATCAATTCAACCAGGTGCATCGTTCAGGTGAATCATCTAATCGATTCCCAGTTCGTCTAAACATAGAGTCATCCGGTGAGTGCTGGAAAGCTTTACCTTCAGGTACTTATATGTTTTCCATAGATACTCTGGAAGCCATTTCTCCCCAGTGTTCGGAATTTATCCGATCCCTTGGTGAAAACAATCCCTATACCTACCTGGTCCCACTCAATGGCGCCAAGGGGATGAATGGTTTTATCCTTTTTTCCGACAAAATTTTAGCGCTCACTCAGGTAGAAGAATTACGCGAACTGTTAGAGCGAGTTTTTCAGAAGACCGGACAGCTCCTGGAAAATGCCCTCATTCATGCTGCTATTAAACGAAAATCTCTTGAAAGTGAAATATTACTGGATATTGTTGGAAAAATCACCTCCTCACTTAACTTACAACAGGTTCTGGAATCCATCGTCGATAACCTTTCCAAGCTGGTTCAATATGATGCTGCTGCCATTTTTCTGGTGGATAAAGAGCGGAAGATTCTTCAACAGGTGGTTACCAGAGGGTATGATGAAGCTCGAATGCAAACGCTTACTTTGAAATTGGATCAGGGTATCTCCGGTGAAGTCATTCGCACCCAGACCGGTGTCATCATCCCGGATGTTCGCAAAGATCCTCACTATTTTGCCGCCCGGGAAAAAACACTTTCGCAAATCACAGTGCCAATTGTTCATCGTGGCAACGCCATCGGTGCACTGGTTCTGGAAAGTGATCAATTGGAGCATTTTACCCGGGAGGATCTTGAACTGCTGACATTTTTTTCAGGACTGGCTGCCATCGCCATCCGCAACGCACAGTTGTATGAAGATTCAGTGAAAAAGAAACGATTAGAAAGCGAACTGGTGGTAGCTTCCCGGGTACAAAAAGCGCTGCTTCCGCGGAGAGTCCCGGTAGTACAAGGAATCGAAATGGATTTTGTAAATATCCCCAGTCTGATTGTGGGAGGAGATTTTTATGATATTTTTAAAATTAACGAACAATGTCAGGGGATTGCCATTGGTGATGTTTCCGGTAAAGGGGCACCGGCGGCTCTTTTGATGGCTGTTGTTTATGCTGGCTTTAAAAGCCTGCTCAAAGAGATTGACCCGGTGGTAACGGTGGTGGCACGGTT
>RFIL01000137.1 GCA_003695285.1 Calditrichota bacterium | reverse complement strand
GGAAAAAAACTATTCAAAGCATATCCAAACCCAAAGAGGGATATGGCCATAAACACCGGTGGGAGAATATGAAAGCGATCCAGAAATCGAAGTTCGGGAAATTTTTCCAGATCCTTCACCAGTTTCAGGTGAGTGCATTTGTATTTATCACATAAAATCCAGCCCACGTGAGACCACCAGAATCCTTTGCGGGGACTATGAATATCTTCTTCCTGATCCGAATGACGGTGATGGTGGCGATGATGGGCTGACCACCAGAGAGGTCCTTTTTGAACCGCCGAAGCTCCTAAAAAAGCCAGTACAAACTGAAAAAAGCGGCTTGTTTGAAACGTTCGATGAGAAAAATAGCGATGGTACCCTGCGGTTATGGCAAACATTCGTACACCATATGAAAGTATAAGAACTATTAATGCCGGCCAACTGAATCCAACCAGAAAAACCAGTAACGCTGCCAGATGGATGACGATAAACCCGGTGCTTTCTTTCCAGTTAATTTTTTCTTCTTTTAATTTGCTCATTAAAGCATACTCCTATCACATAAAACGTGTGACTCGTTAGCGATGCAGTTTCTGGTGATGGTTGTTTGTTTCTGAGATTTTCGAAAGACCTGAAGAAGTTACTCCGGATAGAACCGGGAGGAAAGAGAATACCTCATTAGAGATTAGAGAAAGGCGGGAGAACAGTGTTAACAGAAACAAAAGGTTTTCTTCTAAATTTTATTCCTGCCCGTGTGAATTTGCCATGAGTAAATTCACAGAAAATTTTTCAAAATACATCAATTTCTAAGACCACACATTACCAGCGAAACTACAATCGCACCAATTAACAGCTCCTAAGTTAACACTGTTCTCCCTTTCATCCAACTACTTTTAAATCTTAATCTGAAAAAATTTGTTCTTCCTCGAACTTGCTTACTATTACCGGTAACTCCTCCAGATAGAAGGATGGATTGATTTCCCCGGACTATCCAGTTCTGATATTAACCTTTTACAACCCATCTCAAGAGCTAAACGCCTTGCCAATATGGGTATGAGACATGGTTTCCTTGATCTCTTCCAGAATCACCGGATCATCAATCGTCGAAGGAATATTAAATGGTTCTCCATCGGCAATTTTTCTCAGAACGTTTCGGAGAATTTTACCGGAACGGGTTTTGGGCAATCGTTTTACAATAGCCGCTTTACGGAAATAGGCAAATGCCCCGATTTCTCGGCGAATCAGCTCTACCAATTCCTTCTCCAATTCATCGGGATCGACTTCCACACCATCTTTCAAAACCACCAGCCCGACGGGCACCTGACCTCGCAGATCATCCGCCACCCCAAAGACACTACATTCTGCCACCGCAGGATGAGAGGCGATAAGCTCTTCCATCTCTCCGGTAGAAAGCCGGTGACCTGCCACATTAATCACATCATCAATCCGCCCCATGATAAAGACATATCCATCCTCATCTTTATACCCCCCATCACCGGTGAGATAATACCCGGGATATACCGTAAGATAGGAGGTACGGAACCGTTCATCGTCATTCCAGAGAGTGGGTAAACACCCCGGTGGAAGCGGTAATTTCACCACTACGCTCCCTTCGCTATTCGGGGGCAGGGGATTACCGGAGGGATCCAGAATCTGCACATCATAGCCGGGCACTGGCACAGTTGCAGATCCGGGCTTAACCGGCAACAATTCCAGACCGGCGGGATTACACACCATGGGCCATCCACTCTCCGTTTGCCACCAGTGATCAATCACCGGCACATCGGGTAACAGTTCCTTTAACCAGTGGTAGGTGGGTGGATCCAGACGTTCACCAGCCAGAAACAGATACTTGAGGCTCGACATATCATACTTTTGCAGAAACTTACCTTCCGGGTCTTCCTTTTTAATGGCTCGAAAAGCAGTGGGAGCCGTAAAAAACGTTCGCACTTTGTGTTGCGACATCACCCGCCAGAATGTCCCGGCATCGGGTGTGCGAACCGGCTTTCCCTCAAAGAGGATGGTGGTGCAGCCAGTAATCAAGGGCGCATATACAATATAGGAATGACCGACCACCCAGCCAACATCTGAACCGGCCCAGTACACATCTCCGGGACCCACATCGTATAAGGCACTCATACTGTATCGCAGGGCAACTGCATGACCACCATTATCCCGCACAATCCCTTTCGGCTTACCGGTTGTTCCCGAGGTATACAGAATGTAGAGGGGATCGGTAGCATCCACCGGCACGCATTCCGCTTCACTGGCATTGCTCATTAATTCATGCCATTCGAAATCTCTTCCGGAGATTAAAGAAGCATTCTGCTGAGGACGTTTCAGGATAATACAATACTGCGGTTTATGCTGAGCCAGTTCAATGGCTTTATCCAGCAATGGTTTATAGGGAATCACCTTATCAAATTCAATCCCGCAGGAGGCAGAGACAATCACTTTGGGTTTGGCATCATCAATTCGAATGGCTAACTCATGGGAGGCAAATCCCCCAAATACCACTGAATGAATTGCACCAAGACGAGCGCAGGCTAACATGGCAATGGCAGCCTCAGGAACCATT
>RFIL01000136.1 GCA_003695285.1 Calditrichota bacterium | reverse complement strand
TGTACCCCCCCAAAGGTGGAAAACATTAACACCGCAAATCCCAATCCCACAGTCAAGGCATTCAGCACAATAGGAATCCCTGCTTCAATCAGAGTGGTACGTGCAGCATTCTCCGGAGTTTTTTCCTTTAGCTCCTTTCGATACCGATATATAAAGTGTACTGCGTAATCAACTCCAACCCCAATGGCAATTGACGATGTTAACATGGTTACAATATTTAAATAGACATTCCCCCATCCCATAAAGCCAAAATTAAAGACCATTGCAAAGAAGAGAGGAATAATGTTCATTAAACCGATTTTGACTGAGCGAAACAGGATGGATGTCACTATCGTCACCAGCAGTAAGGAAACCAGGATGCTGAGGAATTGTCCGGAAACCACGAGATCATTGATGGCCAGAAAAAGCGCAGAAGTTCCGGTAAGCTCCATCTTGATCCAGGGGAAATTTTCTTTGATAAATCTCCGGACACTGCGATCGATTTCCCGAAGAACATTATTGGAACCGGTATCGATGAAAGCATTAATTCTCGCAATTTGATAATTATAATTAACCAGATTGGCTAAATCTTCCGGTTTACCGGACATCTCATACAATTGCAAATACTGGGCGATGAGTTCTCTTCCGGACACCTTAAATGTGACCGGCTTTTCAACCCATTTCCCTCCCTCATTGACCCATTCCGTGGTTTGTTCTACCACCGTATCTCCTGGAATACTGTCATAAGCCGGATTAACCGCATGGAGAACCGTGTTCATACGACGCACATAATCCGCCAGAGAAATCGTTGCTCCCACATGAGGAAGGGTTTTTAGAAATTGTTCCACCTTCACCATGGTCTGTAATACTTGTGGCTCCTTAATAAAGTTGGCACTATCCCCCTCCACCATAACGGTGAGAAAAGTGGTTCCGGCAAAATGTTGATTAATCTTCTCATGATGAATTCTAGCGGGATGATCCTCCGGGAAAAAGCTAACCGTGTTATTTTCCAGTTGAATCTGGGGAAATCCAAGGATTGAGACCACAATAATTAACCCGATCGCGATCATTAACGACTGCTTGTGTCTCACCAAAAACTCCCCATAAGCCGTTGCTGCTGATAATAAATACCCTTCTTGCTTCCGGGTCACTACTTTTCGTGGAATTTTCAGGATGGACAGGACTGCCGGGATGAAGGTTAACGAATATACCATGGCTATCAGAACCCCAATGGATGTAAAAATCCCCAATTCGCCAATGGAGCCAATATTTGACGCATTCAAAGCCAGGAATCCACAAGCAGTGGTGACCGAGGTAATTATCACCGGCGGGTTTAAATCTTTCATCACTTCCAGAATCAGAGGAATGGATTCATTAAATTTATGGGCTCGATGATAGTAATGATTCAAAATATGAATGCCATCTGCCACAGCAATTGAAGCCAGCAGAATGGGGAGCATGTTGGTGGAGTGGCTGATGGGAACACCCAGCAACGCCATAATTCCGATGGTTCCGATCACACTGAAAACCACCACGCTTAAAGGCAGAAAGACTCCCCGCAGGCTGCGGAAACTAAACCAGAGAATGACCATGATTAAAACGATGACCATCGGGAAAAGAATGCCCATATCACGAGCCATCCCCCTCCCCAGATAGAGGGTTAATACCGGTTTTCCGGTCACATATATGTTGGCATCGGTTTCCAGAGTATTCAGATAGTCCAGAATTTCTTTCGCTGCATCTTCCGGTTTCACCGTATTTTTCAAAAAGACCATTATCCCGGCCATGGTCCGGTCTTCAGAAATGATGTTTTCGATGGGTAGATCGCTGTGGAATAAAGTGTATCGATAGGAAGCGATTTCCTCAGGAGTTTCCGGGGGTTGGGTAAGAATTTCCCGTACTTCCATCCCCTCTTCACTACCCCGAATCAGGCGGATGTTGGTAGGGCTCATCACTGAATAGACATTGGGTAAATCCTCCAGGTGGGAAGTTATCTGGAAGATGAGTTGCAACACTTCTCTGGAAAAAAGAGAATCGCTTTCCAGCGCTATGAGTACCATATCGCGACTGGGAAAAATCTCATTCATCCGATCATATAACAATTTTGCCGGTATTTTTTGAGGAAGGGAAGAGGTGATATCCGGATCAACTTTAATGTGACGAATTTGATATCCCAATAACAGCGTACAGAGGAGAGTTAAAAAAATGGTACTTTTGGGAAACTTCACAACTAATTGGGTGAGTCTGAACATTTCCTGCCTCCAGAATCTACATTCGCTCAAAACCTTTAGCCCCTGGAACCTCGATACCGAGGGTACTCAACAAATCAAAAACTCAACCAAATTGTCTTTAAAAAACGTGTTTTATCGCTATAGCTTAAACACCGAACTAAACATTAAATCGTACCGTGATAATATCCCCATCCTGAACCACATAGTTTTTACCTTCCAGCCGCAGCACCCCTTGTTCCCGACATTTGGCAAGACTACCTAACCGGATAAAATCATCATAATGCACGACTTCCGCCCGGATAAAGCCCCTTTCCAGATCGGTATGAATGACTCCGGCAGCCCTTACCGCCGGTGTTCCTTTGCGAATCGTCCAGGCGCGACACTCATCCTCCCCAACAGTAAAAAACGATATTAAACCCAGCAGTTCATAAGACGTTCGAATTAGTTTATTCAATGCTGGCTCTGTTATTCCCATGTCCTCCAGGAAAATTTTTCGCTCCTCCTCCGGCAACTGACTGATCTCCAGTTCTACCCGAGCGGAGAGGGCAATGACTTTTACCCCGGTTTTCTCAGGAAGTAAGGTTAAAAACTCTTCGCTTCTGGGAATGTCCTTTTCATCAATGTTGATCACTACCACCAGCGGTTTAGCAGACAGAAACTGATACCCCCTTAAAATCAATGCTTCCTGTTCGGTAAACTCCATCTCTCTCAAAGGTCGTTCCTGTTCCAGATGCGCATGACAGCGTTGCATCAGTTCCAGTTCCCGGGTGAGGTGCTCTTCCCGCGCTTTCTTAATCTGTTTCTCCAATCGCTCTAATCGATTTTCAACAATGGACAGATCTGAGAGCAAAAATTCAGTTTCAATGGTCTGCATATCCCGCACAATATCGATGCTTCCTTCGGGATGGGGAAGAATTGGATCTTCGAAGGCGCGGATCACCACGCAGAGCGCATCGGTTGTTTTTAACACCTGTAAAAATTGGGGATCAAATCCCTGAGCATCTTTCTGTTCTTTGTCCAGCCCACCCACTTCGATATACTCGATGGTTGCCGGTACCTTCTTCCTGGGGTTGAAAATTTCTGTTAAACGATCGAGGCGTTCATCGGGTACTTTGACCACACCTCTGTGAACTTCGACTTTACCGGCACCACCATAACCCATCTCAACCTTTTGCCCGGTCAGTGTGGAAAAAAGTGTGGTTTTTCCGGAGACCGGTAATCCGACAATACCTACTTCCATATATGTTCCTTTATCTAATCATTCATTCAGGTTTGAATTTAGCAAAACCGCACTTTGATTCCAACGGCTCTGTAAATTCCCTTTTGCTCGCTACCTTATCATTCCCCATTTCCCTTGACAAATCAACCCGCTCCATGTAAATTCATTTAACTTATGAATTAACAAACTGTGTAACATGGAGGATACATCATGTTTTCGGGAGCTATTCCTGCCCTGGTGACCCCATTTACCCCTTCCGGAGAACTAAATGAAGAGAAGGTACGGGATCTGGTTCGATTTCACATTGAAAAAGGGAGCCATGCCATTGTGCCGGCCGGTACGACCGGAGAATCACCGACTCTCTCTGAAGAAGAAAAAATCCGCTTGTTTGAGATCGTGGTTGATGAAGCCAATGGTAAAATTCCTGTCATCGCCGGAACCGGGGGTAACAACACTGCGAAAGCCGTTGAGCTGACTCGTAAAGCGCGAGAAATTGGAGTAAATGCTGCACTGGTGGTTGCTCCTTATTATAACAAACCCACTCAGGAAGGTTTGTATCGTCACTACATAGAGATCGCCGAAAAAGGGGGGCTTCCGGTGGTGGTCTATAATGTTCCCGGTCGCACCAGTGTAAATATTCTCCCTGCCACCGTCGAGCGGCTGGCGGAACACGAAAACATTGTAGCTATCAAGGAGGCTTCGGGAAATTTGGGACAGATATCTGAAATCCATCTTCGTTGCGGTGACAAAATCACCATCCTTTCCGGAGACGATAATTTAACCCTCCCCATCTTATCCGTGGGAGGAAAAGGAACTATTTCCGTAACAGCCAACATTGTTCCGGATCGCGTTAATGCGATGATCGATGCTTATTTTGAAGGGAAATATGAGATCGCACTTTCTATTCACCATGAATTGGAACCTCTGAATAATGCCATGTTTCTGGAAACCAATCCCATCCCGGTAAAAACAGCAATGAATATGTTGGGCATGGAAGTAGGTGGTTTCCGACTTCCATTGTGTGAAATGAGTGAATCCAACAAGGAGAAATTAAAAGCAACGTTAATTGAAGCAGGGTTATTGTAATTACTATCAGATGAGACGACAATGGCATTAATCGTTCAAAAATACGGCGGTAGTTCGGTCAAGGATCCGGAAAGTTTAAAGCGCGTCGCCCGTCGAATAGTGGAAGAACATCGGAGAGGAAATCAACTGGTGGTGGTGGTCTCCGCCATGGGTGAGACCACGGATCATCTGGTGGAACTGGCTCATCAGGTATCTTCCCGTCCCCCCGAACGAGAAATGGACATGCTTCTTTCTGTGGGGGAACGGATTTCCATTGCTCTGCTGGCCATGGCCATTCATGAGTTGGGAGATGAAGCCATTTCATTTACCGGCTCTCAGGTGGGAATTATCACGGATAATCACCATACCGAAGCTCGCATTCTGGAAGTAAAGGGGTTACGGATAAGGGAAGCGCTAAATAATGGAAAAATCGTGATTGTAGCGGGTTTTCAGGGAGTTAGCATCAACAAAGAAATTACCACCCTGGGAAGAGGGGGTTCCGATACCACAGCTATTGCGCTCGCTGCTGCCCTTCAGGCTGATCGTTGCGAAATTATGAAGGATGTGGATGGTGTATTTGTTTCAGAGCCACGTCTGGTACCGGATACCCGATTAAACCATGAGATTACTTATGATGAAATGATTGAAATGGCCAATCTGGGCGCCGGGGTTTTAAAGCCCGAATCCGTGGAAACAGCTCGACGGTATAATGTGAAAGTGGCCGTGGGTTCCAGTTTCACCGGAGAGATCGGGACTATCATCACTGACAAGAAACATGACAGTGCCGCCATTAGTGGCATTGTCGGACAAAAGGATATGATCTATCTGAAACTCCATTCAACTGATTTTTCTTTCAAAAACAAACTAAATCAATTCCTTGCTTCCGGAAAAATCAAAGTGCAGTCCTATATTATGCAGCCCAATTCTCTGGAACTGGTATTTCAGGAACGGCATTGGAAAGCAGTGAAAAATTTTTTGGACCAATCTCCATCAAATTTTACCCTGGAAGAGGAGAAAAAGGTTGGTATTATCGGGATTATAGGCACCGGGTTAAACTTTAACTCCCGGGCAGCGTTTCAGGTATTCCGAGCTCTGGAGAATCTCCACATTACCCCTGAAATGCTTCAGGTATCCGAATTCCGAATCTCCTGGATTTTACCGGAGGGACACCTGGAGGAATCCATCTCCAGATTACACCATGAATTGATTCGCACACAACCCACGGATGCCCGAAAAGTAAATAATTTTAACCCAATTAAATAGGTTCGTTTATCCGGCATTGTTACCATCTCTGAAAAATGGAAAACATACCTGACAATCTTCAAATTGAACATCTTATCTGGAAGGAAGGGATCCGACGGATTGTCGGAATTGACGAGGCCGGAAGAGGTCCCCTGGCCGGACCGGTGGTGGCCGCTGCCGTAGTATTTGAGCCATATCACTACATTGAAGGGGTTACAGATTCGAAAAAATTAACTCAACGCCAGAGGGAAGAATTGTACCATTTGATCGTGGAACAAGCTGTCAGCTATGGTATTGGTGTGGTGGATAATCAGGAAATTGATCGGATTAACATTCGTCAAGCTACTTTTAAGGCTATGAGAAAGGCGATTGGCTCCCTCTCAGTAAAACCTGAATATCTTTTGTTAGATGGTGAAGAATTACCGGAGAAAATATATCCCCAGGAAGCCATTGTCAAAGGCGATAGTCTATGTTTTACTATCGCAGCCGCATCAATTCTGGCAAAGGTGTCACGGGATCGGATGATGATTGAATACCATCAGCAATATCCCCAGTACGGATTTGCTCAACATAAGGGGTATGGCACCGAGTATCATCGTAAAATGATTCAATCTCATGGCCCCTGCCCCCTCCATCGTCACAGCTTTTTAACCAGAATTCTGAATAGTTCCTCATCCTAAAACCGGTATTCAAAACATGATAGTGCATCGATTCAACAAAAGTGAACTGGGCAGGTATCAATTACGTAAGGCCGGCCTGAAGGAACGGATCATGGCCCAGTTGGTGGATGGTATTATACTGGGTGCTGTTGGGGGATTGATATTTTTTCTCTTCAGTCAGGGGAGACTCTATAGTATCTGGGTTTCTCCCATGTTTCCGCAATTCATCCTGGAATTTTCCACCCCATATTCTCCCGGCCCCTTCGACTTCCTGTGGGGTGGTGCATATTTTTCCTATACCCTGCCTTATGGAAAAACGATGTATTTCGGGTATCCGGCTCCTCTGTTGTGGATCATTTATGCTATTTATTATACCTACTTCACCACTCGATTTGGTCAGACTCCCGGTAAAATGATTAAAGGGTTGGTTGTGTTGACCGAAGAGCAATCCTTTCCATCACCCTTCATTTCTTTCAAGCGCTGGGTTGGGTATCTGGTGTCCTTTCTTCCCCTGGGGTTGGGTTTCTGGTGGATGGAGAAAAGTACTTCGAAACAATGCTGGCATGATCACTTCACAAGGACAGCCGTTTACTACTTTGAGGATTAAGCAGAGAATTGCGGTAAAATTTGATTTCTGATAAATTCTCATTGCGTTGGAAAAAAATTTTCTTATTATTGGAAATCAGTGTTTTATGGAAAGCATAAAAATTAACAACTGATTTATTTATTCAATAACCACAGGATGTCCATGTTTCCTAAGGATAAAAAATCTCATATTGGATATTTTCGAAAAGCCATTTTTTTAATGCAACTCATCCGAGGGGGCGATCTTGGCTCCATCATCGATCCACTTAACGCTCACCAGCTACAGGAATTACGAAATTTTCTGGAAGATCAAATCATCTATCTTTCCAACAAGCGGGATCTTAATCCCCTCACACTGGCGGAGATCAAGACCAATCTGGAACCCATTCCCAATTACTACTGGGCACAGGATTGTCGGGAACCGCTGGAAGCCTGTTTTAATGAAACCTGTCTGACTTCCAATTCTCAATGTTTCAGCAAAAAAATGAAACAGCAAATCAATGCTCTGATTAAGATTCTGAAGCCATATTTGTCACCTCAACTGGTTTCCAATAAAGAGGAGCAGGAGAAATAGCTATTGTTCGACAAACTCAATAGTCAGGGTATCAAATTCTATGGGGTTGAAAATGTCAATTTTTCGAAAAAGTGAAGATACAAAGCCTTCCGCTCCATCATACAACTCGGATTTATATAAGCTGGATCAGCATCATGAGGCCAAGCTTGATTCAAAAGGACTCATTCCTGTCATCCTTCAGGATGCGGAAACTCAGGAAGTGTTGCGTCTGGCATATATGGACCGATGGGCGTTGAATATCACTCTGGAAGAAGGGATTGTCTTTGTTTACCGACGACACAGTCGGCGATTGGAGAAACTTGGAGAAAAGAAAAATCTTGTTTATAAAGTTCAGTCGGTTAAATTAGAGAAAAGCAAAAAAGTTTTATTGATGAAGGTGTTGCCGGAGGGAAGCGGAAAAGCAAAATCCTCGTTTATCCATGAGATAGAGCTATTTGAGGGAAGCGATTTTTTCGATGAAGATGACCAAAAAACTCCTGATTGCTAATCGTGGGGAAATTGCGGTACGGATTATCCGCACCTGCCGGGAAATGGGAATTCATACCGTTGCTGTCTATTCTGATGTCGATCGGTTATCTCCTCATGTATTAATGGCTGAAGAAGCCTACCATATTGGTCCACCCCCTTCCACAGAAAGCTATCTGCTTGGTGAAAAATTAATTGAAATCGCCCTCCAATCCGGATGTCAGGCAATTCATCCGGGATATGGGTTTCTTTCCGAGAATGCAGATTTTGCCCGGGCTGTCATGGAAGCAGGACTCATTTTTATCGGTCCTCGTCCGGAAACCATTGAATTAATGGGGAGCAAAACAGCTTCTCGCAAAACGATGATCGATGCTGGAGTACCGGTGGTTCCCGGCAGCAAGGAAGCGGTTCAGTCACTTTCGCAGGCTGAGGAGATTATCGCTTCATTGGGGGGATATCCCATTCTCCTGAAAGCAGCCGCCGGAGGAGGTGGAAAAGGAATGCGTGTTGTAAAAACCGCTTCCGAACTATCCAGAGCCCTGGAAGCCGCAAAAGGAGAGGCACTAAAGGCTTTTGGAGACGATACCGTCTATATCGAAAAATTTGTTGAAAACCCCAAACACATTGAATTTCAAATTCTGGCGGACCAGCATGGAAATGTGATTCACCTCTGGGAAAGGGACTGTTCCATCCAACGCAGGCACCAGAAAGTCATTGAAGAATGCCCTTCAAAAATTTTGACTCCCGAAAAACGGATGGAGATGGGTGAAATAGCCCGAAAGGCAGCTCAAGCCTGCGGGTATGTAAATGCCGGAACGGTGGAATTTTTATACGACAGCGATGGGAGTTTCTACTTTCTTGAGATGAATACCCGACTTCAGGTGGAACATCCCGTTACTGAGATGGTTATGGGGGTGGATCTGGTGCAATTGCAGATTAAAATAGCTCAAAACGACCCTCTGCCCCTGCAACAGGATGATATCCACCCTCGAGGTCATGCCCTTGAGTGTCGGATCAATGCTGAAGACGTTTTTAACAATTTTGTTCCTTCCACCGGTAAGATAACCAATTTACAACATCCCGAAGGTCCCGGTATTCGGGTGGATAGTGGCATTGAAGCCCACTCTGAAATTACCCGATATTACGATCCCATGTTTGCCAAGTTGATTGTCTGGGCTCCCAGTCGAGAAGATGCTCTGCAGAAAATGTTGCGCGCCCTTATGGAATTTCGTATCACCGGTGTGCAAACCACCATTCCCTTTTGTCTGTCTGTGCTCACCCATCCCGAATTTCGAAAGGGAGAATTCACCACCCGGTTTGTGGATTTATACTGGGATGAACTAAAAGAAAGCTTCATGGATGAAAAAGAAATTTTAGATGTTCTGGCGGCTGCACTGGCCTGTTATCGGGATACTACCCGGAAGTTTCAAACCACGACACCACAGGATGGTGCCGCAAAATCCATATCACCCTGGAAATTAAGAGCACTACCACGGTAGGAGTTTGCATGAAATACTTTATTAAAAAGGGTAATACCTATAAAGAATTGGATGTGCGCGAGAAGAATGGTGTTTTTATTGTTACCGATGGGGAGAAAAGTTATACCGTTGATCTGAAACCCATCAATTCCAAAAACTTTTCCATTTTAGTTGATCATCAATCATACACCCTGGAGGCTGAATTTCATAACACCACCCTGAGATTGGCCTGGGAACAGCGTCAATGCCAGTTGGAGGTGTTAAATGAACGTCAGAAGCTGGAAAGTGAAATTTATGGAGACGCCGAATTAGGGGGTAGCAGCGGAGAAATCGTTGCACCCATGCCGGGACTGATACTCAAGGTGGAAGTGAAAGAAGGTGATACGGTGGAGAACGGTCAACCACTCCTGGTGATGGAAGCCATGAAAATGGAAAATGAAATACGTTCTACCCTCAATGGTACTGTTCAAAAAATATTTGTTTCCCCTAATCAGACGGTGGAAAAGGACGATCCATTGATTTTGATTCAACCATAACACCTCAGTACTTCCAGAAAACTGCAGTCAGAGCATTAAGGCCAAACAATCTCCTCTAACGGTACGGTCTCAATTTCCCGGAATAACTCAATCGTTCTAATAAATTTAATTACCCTTCATTTGTTAAGAAAATCACCCCGGGTTCGATGACTTAATCTATCTTGAGAAAAAAGAAAGGTTAAGGTAAGGTGAGTCTCTTACGGCTAAACGTTAAAACATGGTATTTGCTGATTTTTCTGGCATTGTTTTCGAGCTGTGGCTCTTTGCCATTAACCAACTCCAAACACTCCTCTCCCCCGGAAGTAAAAGCCTTAATCAACCGGATAAAAAGCAATCCCAATGATGTAGAAGCTATCACCTCGCTGGGAATTTATTATTATCAAGCCCGAAATTATCCACTGGCATTGAAAATTTTTCAGAAAGCCCGGGAGGTGGATTCTCTCTATCCCGTGGCACTCTGTTATCTGGGACTCACCCACGAAGCTCAAAAAGAATGGGAAAAAGCGGCTCAGATTTACCAGATGTATCATCAGTTTGAAGAACAGTCTCTCTACTCCACCTGGCTGAGAGGGCGTGAAATATTATTACAGAAAAAAGAACGGGAAAGAGAACTTTTAACACTTTTGCAAGAGCCTACGGAAAAGCTCAAAAAAGTTTCTCCAACCACTCTGGCTATCTTTCCCTTTACCTACCTGGGGAATGCTCCGATATTTGCTCCCATTCGGAAAGGGCTGGCGGAGTTATTGATTCGCGACCTGCAAAGAATTCCCCGGCTTACGGTCATTGACCGCTGGAAGATTCAATTGCTATTTGATGAAATTCGTAACCGCACCTCCTTGTTGACCAACGAAAACACCACCATTCGCATTGGCAAACTCACCGGAGCCGGATCGGTTATCCGTTGCAGTTATAATGTGCTGGAGAATGACATCCTGGTGGTGGATATTGCCTTCTGGGATATTTTACACCAGCAGTTCCCGACAACCAGCACCCATGCCGAAAAAATTGAAAATCTGTTATATCTGGAAAAGGAATTGATGCTCTCCATCCTCGAACGGTTAAACATGACCATTCCGACAGATCTTTCCGATGAGCTCATGGAATTACCCACCCAGAGCTGGGAAGCCTTTTTAGCCTATTCCGCAGCACTGGAACAAGAGGATGCCGGGGATTATCAACGAGCTGCATCTTTGCTGGAAAAGGCATTGGGTTTAGACGCCGATTTTCAATTATGTAAAGAAAGGCTAAATGTGATACGATTACTGGCAATCGCCACCACCCCACCTGAAAAGCTCATCTCTCAAAGTGCTCAGGAACAGCCCAATGCGCAGGTGTTGAGGGATTAAAATAAGTGATTTTTCTCCCCCCTCCAGAGTTCCGATCAGCTTACCATTTGCATGATGCCATCACCGATCCGGAAGAGGCCGTACCCGGGACCGGGTATTGCGTTGGGAATCTTCCTCCACATTTTTCCGCAACATCATCAATCGCTGTTGTTGTTCAGGGGTGAGTGTGCTTTCATCATGATGGTTTGACCAACG
>RFIL01000135.1 GCA_003695285.1 Calditrichota bacterium | reverse complement strand
GTTTGATCCAGAGTGAGTTTAAGTTGTTCCCGATTTTCAGAAATGATTTCTTCGATCTCTTCAAAAGTACGAGTGGATTGTTCTGCGAATTGGGTAATCTTATTCAGCTTTTCCGGGCGGGTGAATTCGTAAAGATTGTTTAATATGGCTTCAAGTTTTTCGGTGATAATTTCTGCGCGTCCGGTAATTTCTTCGGTAATGGAGGTTCCCGCCGGAATGAATTCACCCGGTTCCAATGTGCGGGCTTCCTGAGTGCCCCCCCGAATTTCGATGGTTTTCAACCCGGTGATGCCCACCGAAGCGATCAGTGCTGTAGCATCCGCTTTAATTGGGGTGCCTTCCTTAACAGAAACCTTCACGATGACCCGATTCACATTTGTGGGGTCAATCGTAATATCCTCCACCACCCCAATTTTGATCCCTAAATATTTAACAGGACTCCCAATTTCAAGACCACTGACTGAAACATTTTCATAGGCGATGTAGTAAAGGTCTTGCTTCTGCAGGAATTTTTGTCTGGTGACAATAGCAATTAATATGAGAAATAGGGATAAAGAAAATAAGATGAAAATTCCCACTCGTACTTTTTGTCCACGGGTTGGCATGATACATACTCCTCTTAAATGATTAACCAGCGGATAATTTGAAACGCTTCCGCATAGTGTACTCCGCATTGTACGCCACGGGTTCTGGCCAAACTTCGAATGAATTCCTCATTGGCATAACGTCGGCCGGCATTTACCTGAGACTCATAACATCCAATAGCGGCAATTTTCCTCTCAATGTGACGATCTTCCAGGAAGATAAAGGCGTTAGTGGTGACTGTGAGATTGTTCCAGGGCATTTCATAACCTAGAATCCGGGTAAATTTGAAAGCTCGTAGCCCCTCTTCGTATATGGTCTGGTGATCTTGATGAACGTCGTCGTTTGAAGGTAGGAACACCAGATCCGGTTGTAATTCTTTACGTAATTTCACCAGGTCTTCCAGAATATCCTGTCTGAATTGCGGAAAATGTCTCACCCGATACCGAAAGTTGATCAGGTTCTCCTTTTTAATTCCCAGTTCCCGGGAGGCTTTTTTAACTTCAGTTAATAAAATATCTTTGGGTAGTCCTTCCGGAACAGACTCCTCGGCAATGGAGAAAGTGGCATAATACACATCTTTACCCTCTTCCACAAATTTGGCAATACTGCCGCCACAGCCAAATTCACCGTCATCGGTATGGGGTCCCAAAATAAGAATCGTTTGAATATCTTTCACTCCATCCTCCTGATAGCATTTCAAAAATAATACTCAATATCCAGTTGTTTTGTCTTGAAGGCTTCGCTATCCAGAAACATTTGTTTCCAGATATAGAACCCGGTTAATATCCAGATAAAATTATAATGCCACCGCATTCGGGGATGTGGTGGGGCATCGAGTATGGCTCGAATAAATTCGTAGTTGAAGATGCCATGTGACTCGATTCGTTCACGGGTTAGAATTCGTTCTGCAGTTTTTTTCAAATCTTTTTGAAATTGTAAATACGGATTAAAGGTAAACCCCCATTTTTTCTTTCGCAATATCTTTTCCGGGAGATAGGGCTGCATGGCTTTCCTCAGCAAATATTTGGTGCGATTGCCTTTCATTTTCATCCGAGCTGGAATTGAAAACCCCAGATGAACCAGATCGGGATCCAGAAAAGGCACTCTCTCCTCCACTGAATGGGACATGGACATTCGATCTTCCGTCAGCAGGTAATCATTGACCATCTTCGTGTGAAATTCCGCATAATACACCTGGTCGAGAGGAGTTAATTGCCCATTGTCCTGGAAAAATTGATAAAATTGAGTGATGACCGGTTTCAGGTTCTGCTGTAAAAAGCGTGGCGTATAAATCCGTTCCCATTGGGCTTTATCAAAGTCCCAGGCATTTCGCAGGATTAAATAAAACTTGGCAATGTTACCGGTGGCCAAAGCCATCTGGAGACCTCTTCGATATTCATCACTGGCAAAGGTCCCCAACCGTGTCTGAAGTGTATAACTCAAGTGACTTAATCGGGATAACAGAGTGGATTCCACTTTCTGTGGTATGAATTGGTGTAATTTGTTAAAAGGATAGATGAACCGGTGAATATCGTAGCCGGAGAATAATTCATCACCGCCAAGCCCGCCCAGAACCACTTTAACATGTTGAGAGACGAATTGCGACATCATAAATCCCTGAAGCAGATTAATCTTGGGCTCTTCGGCATGCCAGGTAACATGGGGAAGGAAACGCATGGGGTTTAAATCCATCCGCAACGTATGATGGTCGGTCTGATAATAATCCGCAACAATCTGAGCGTCATCCAGCTCATCGGTGGGTTCGTTGAAACCCAGGGTGAAGGTGTTGATTTTTTCCACCCCCACTTCTCGCATCATGGCCACAATGGAGCTGGAATCCATCCCTCCGGAGAGGTACACCCCAATGGGAACATCACTCACCAGTTGACGCTGAACTGCCTGCTTTAAATATTGGGGGATTAATTCTAACCATTCGGATTCACTTTTTTGATAATCAATCTGATACTGCAATTGGTAATAGGGTGCGATCGTCTCTATGGAGCCATCCACTACCACCATATAATGAGCCGGAGGTAATCGATGGATACCTTTAAAAAGGGTTTCCTCGGATTGGGTGTAACGAAGATTGATATGGTAATGAAGGGATTGCTCATTTAACTCCCGTGGAACCCCGGGATGAAGCAGAATCGCCTTTTGCTCGGAAGCGAAGATGAAGCGGTTATCCCGGGCAAAATAATGGAGTGGTTTTATCCCATAATGGTCACGTGCCAGCACCAGTTTCTGGGTTTTCTCTCTGGTATCCAGAATTGCCAGTGCAAAGATGCCGTTCAGTCGGGTGAAAGCCTGAACTCCCTGATCCTGATATAATTTTAGAATGACCTCCGTGTCAGAATGCGTATGAAATCCATATCCCTTTTCCTGTAATTCTTTTCTCAGTTCCCGGAAATTGTAAATCTCGCCATTATAGACAATTACCAGACTCTTATCCTCATTGAACATGGGTTGATCCCCGGTTGAGAGGTCGATAATACTCAGTCGTCGGTGTCCCAGCCAAACATCTCCCGAATGATAATTAGTAGAAGCATCCGGTCCTCGATGCGCCAGGATGGCGCACATCTCTTCAATCAACCGCTGGTTGTCTCTGCCTTTTTCATAGATTCCGCAGATTCCGCACATTTTGAACCCTTTTGTATTGACCCATAAATCGGTGCTGATATATTTTCATATTGTTCCAAAACGGATGAAAAACTGTTCCTAAAGATTTCCCTTGAAAAATTAATTTGTTACTTATAATTTAACATCATCCGATACAAGGGATAACTTCAAATTTGAAATCAATAAAATATAATTCAATAACTTTAAATTCTTAATCATTTTTTCCAGGGAAAAACGGAGGATGTGGAGCGGAAATTCCTCCGGGTAATAAGGCTGGGAAGGATATTCTTCTTTGCTTTGCCCTCCTGAAAACGTTCCCCGGAAAATCTGGCGTTCATATCAAGGAACCTATTATACCTTAAATTTTTCTGAGGTATACCCTAAATGTTATATGGACTCACCCAAATATATTATCAGGAGGAAAGTGATGTTTACCAAATTTTCCCAAAGCAATGGAGTAGGGCAGAGGATCCAATGGAAGATGCCTGGTTGCTTGATAATTGCAATGGTGGTCTTATTACTGGGACAAGGAAATATTTTAGCCCAAACATTTACTAAGGTGACTACCGGTCCAGTAGTAAATGATGGTGGTGACTCTTATGGAGGGAGTTGGGGGGATTATAACGGAGATGGATTCCAGGATTTATTTGTCCCCAATTATAGACAAAATAATTTTTTATATATGAATAATGGGGATGGAAGTTTTACTAAAATTAGTACAGGAGATATTGTCACGGATGGAGGAAGTTCTTATGCAGGAACTTGGGGAGATTATGACAATGATGGGGATTTAGATTTATTTGTGGCCAACTTTGAAGGGCAAAATAACTTTCTTTATCAAAATAACGGAGATGGTACATTCACACGTATAACTCATGGTGCTATTGTAAATGATGGTGGAAATTCTCGTGATGCAAGTTGGGGAGATTATGATAATGATGGTTTTCTGGATTTGGTTGTGGTTAATGGATTTGATGAGAACAACTTTTTATATCGGAATAATGGAGATGGTACATTTACAAAAATTTCCAATAGTCCGATTGTCTTGGATGGGGGAAATTCAGTTGGGTGTGCATGGGCTGACTATGATAATGATGGATTCCTGGATTTAGTTATAACCAATGGTGCCCCTAACCAAAATAATTTTCTGTATCGTAATAACAGAGATGGAACGTTTTCGAAAATAACAACAGATATCGTAGTCACAGATGGTGAAAATTCTCAAGGGGCTAGCTGGGGAGATTATGATAACGATGGTGATTTGGATTTATTTGTAACAAATGCAAATCAAAATAACTCCCTTTATCAAAACAATGGTGATGGAACGTTTACAAAAATCACCAATAGTATCATAACCACCGATGGAGGAAATTCTGCCTGTAGTGTTTGGGAAGATTTTGATAACGATGGAGATTTGGATTTGTATGTGACGAATCGTTCACCAGAAGCAAATTTCTTTTATATCAATAATGGAGATGGGACCTTTACGAAAAATACGACTAGCATTATTGTTCAAGACCATATATGGTCTTTAGGAACAGCCTGTGCTGATTATGATAGAGACGGGGACATAGACATTTTTGTAGCGAATTGGAGTAATTCAGATAATTTCCTTTTTATGAATAATGGTAATACCAACAACTGGTTAAACTGTGAATTAGTAGGAACAAGTTTCTCCAATGTATCCGCTATTGGTTCCAATATCTCATTAAAAGCAAATATTCAAGGACTGAGTGTATGGCAATTGCGCGAGGTGTCAGGTTTAACTGGAAATAACGCCCAAAGTAGTTTAAACACCAAGTTTGGTCTGGGGGATGCCACCATCATTGATTCAATTGTGGTGAATTGGCCGGGTGCAGATACTACCACGGTATTGACAAATGTCCCCGTCAATCAATTTCTGACCATTACTGAACCTCTGGTGCCGTTGCTTCGTTCAGTCTTCCCGGATAGCGGCTATCAGGGATACCCGGTATCTGTCACTATTAAT
>RFIL01000575.1 GCA_003695285.1 Calditrichota bacterium | reverse complement strand
CTATGGCAAGGTGTGGACTGTTATCGGTGAACACACCTTCCCCAGTGAACACCCTTATTCCTGGCCGGTAATTGGTTCGATGGAAGACCTGAATGCTGCCTCATTGGATGATGTTCACGAATGGTTTAAAAATTACTACGGTGCGGCCAATGCCACGCTGGTCATTGCCGGTGATGTGAATGCTGAAGAAGTGAAGCAAAAAGTTGAAGAATATTTTGGCAACATTCCATCCGGTCCTCCGGTAACCAAATTTGATAAATGGATTCCAAAACTGGAAGGTGAACATCGTTATGTCATGCAGGATCGGGTACCCCAACCCAGATTATATAAAATTTACAATATTCCGGAATACGGCAGTAAAGAAGGTACATATTTTGAAATGATTGCCGATGTGCTGGCCTCCGGAAAGACGTCCAGATTGTACAAACGTCTGGTCTACGATGAACAATTGGCAACCAACGTTAATGCATTTGCCTATTTACGTGAAATTGCCGGACAGTTGATCATCATGGTATCCTTGCGCCCCGATGCGGATATGGGTAAGGTCGAAAACATTCTTAACGAAGAATTGGATAAATTCCTGAAGGAAGGTCCGACCGCAGATGAACTTGATCGTGTTAAAACCGGCTATTTATCTTCTTTTGTAAAAGGGATTGAAAGAATTGGCGGTTTCGGTGGGAAGTCCGATATCCTTGCTTCAAGTTATGTTTATACCGGCGATCCCGGACACTACAAAAAAGAATTGGAATGGGTAGTGAATTCCACTCAGGCGGATCTGTTGAATACCGCCAGAAAATGGATGTCTGATGGATATTTTGTCCTGGAAGTTCATCCTTTCCCAAAATATGAAACAACCGGTAAAGACGTGGATCGCTCAAAATTACCTGAAGTAGGCGAACCTCCCAAACCCGAATTCCCGGAATTCACCACGTTTAAAATGAAAAACGGTCTGGAAGTTTATCTGATTCCGAGAAAATCCGTACCTGTAGTAAATGCCAGACTGATTGTGGATGCCGGATTTGCGGCGGATCAGTTTGCCAAACCCGGTGTAGCCAATTTTACTCTGGATATGATGAATGAGGGGACAAAAAAATATTCCTCGCTGGAACTGAGCGATGAACTGGAAAAAATAGGTGCCAATCTGTCTACCAATTCAAGTCTGGATGTTTCCTCAGTCTCCCTTACGGCTCTGAATACCACGCTGGATAAAGCTTTTGAATTATTCAGTCAGGTTGTACTCTATCCGACTTTTCCTGACAAAGAAATTGAGAGAATCCGGAAACAAATCATGGCCCGGATTCAACAGGAAATGGCTCAACCTATAGGGATGGCCTTACGGGTATTACCCAAATTCCTGTATGGAGAAGGGCATGCTTATGGGAATCCATTAACCGGCTCCGGGACTATACAATCCGTTCAAACCATTACGAGGGATGACCTGGTCAAATTCCATCGTACCTGGTTCAAGCCCAATAATGCCAAATTACTGGTTGTGGGCGACATTACTCAGGATGAATTGAAAAAATTACTGAATAAATATTTCGAGGACTGGAAACCGGGTGACGTTCCGCAAAAAAATATCGCCCGGGTAAATTTACCTGAAAATTCTGTCGTATATATTATGGACCGGCCTCAGTCACCCCAGGCTTTGATTATTGCAGGTCATGTAGGACCACAGAAGAATGATCCTGATGAACTCGCTATTCAGGCAATGAACAATATTCTGGGAGGAACGTTTACTTCGCGAATCAATATGAATTTGAGAGAGGACAAGCACTGGTCCTATGGTGCCAGAACTTTATTGTTTGATGCCCGCGGACAATCTCCTTATATAGTTTATGCGCCGGTTCAGATTGATAAAACCAGTGAATCCATGCTGGAAATCATGAAAGAGCTGAAAGGAATCCTGTCCGATAAACCCATTATGAATGAAGAGGTGGAAAAAGTCAGAAAAAATATGGTACTGAAGCTTCCGGGAACCTGGGAAACCAATTCCCGCATCCTCGGAGATCTGGCTGAAATCGTCACCTTTAACCTGCCTAGGGATTATTATAAGACCTACCCTGATCGGGTAAAAGGTCTGAATAAGGAGCAATTAATGAAAGCAGCACAGAAAGTGCTTCATCCGGATAAATTAACCTGGATTGTTGTAGGCGATAAAGAAAAAATCATGGAAAAAATTAAAGCAGCCGGATTTACGGAAATTCATCTGATTGATCCATCAGGTAAGGTTATAGAATAGAATTTTTTAAGTACATTATTGAAGCGGGGCTGAGCTCAAAGCCCCGCTTTTTTTTTGGAATGCTTAAAATGTGATTTCTGACTGTTTTTCTTCACATCAATTGATTAAACTATGAGAAAAAAGGAGACATCCGATGGATCTGAGAGATCTGGGGTACTCCCTGATAATGGATGCCATTGAAAAGGTAAAGCCTGAAGCAGCAATAAGAAATTCTCTTGCGTTAAAAGAAAACTCCCTTACAGTAAATGAAATATCTTTCTCTTTATCTGATTTTAAAGGGATCTATGTCATCGGTTTTGGTAAAGCCGGTTCAGCCATGGCGCAAACAGTCGAACACATCCTTGGTGAAACTTTATCAGGAGGTATGGTCATTACCAAATACGGTCATTCGCTGCCTACCCGGAAGATTCAGGTGGTTGAAGCCGGACACCCGGTTCCTGATAAGAATACGCTTCGATATACCGGAGAATTGCTTGACTTCATCAAAAATACCCCTGAAAAAGCCCTGATTATAACATTGATTTCCGGCGGTGGGTCCGCTTTACTGGAATCACTTCCCCCGTCGATCAGTCTGGAACATCTGCAACAACTGACGCAATCATTGCTGGCTTCCGGAGCTGACATCACTGAATTGAATACTATTCGAAAACATAT
>RFIL01000574.1 GCA_003695285.1 Calditrichota bacterium | reverse complement strand
TCGTTTCCGAATCACACAGATCGTCGCTTTCACTTTCGGCGCCGAGGGTGCGACGTTGTGTTTCCATTGCCGCTTCCTTAACCATCAAAAGCGGTGCCAAAAAACAAGAAATGGAATTAGTTATGAAAATACAATGGGTTACAAGAAAGGCAGACTCTAAAGGAGAGAACTATTACTGTACATCAATGGTTACAGGTGTGCACTTTTGTGTACATTCTACGTACTTTGCGACATGAGTTTTTGATATTCTTTCTTGATTAGCTTTTCTGCTGATGTAGAAACCATCTTGGCAAGTACGGAACGTTTTATCCCGGTGCTTGTTTCCGCGGCGTTCAAATACATTTCAAATACACCTTCTATAACCATTCCACACATGGTATCGGTAAGCCGCTTAAAGGCTAAGTATAATCGTTTTGCCACCGGTAACTCAAATTCTCGTAAGCACTGCGCCAAAAAGAATGTTTGCAAACGGCTTACAATCGCAATTAATAAAATATGATTGTGAAATCGTTGTTCTGGACGGCTCAACTGCAATAGCCATTGGTGCTTCCAAAAAGAAAGATCAAAGCGCCCATGGATGATTTCAGAAAGCCAATTTTTTAAAATGTTCTCTTGATCGGAGGGTTTTACATTGCCTGAGGACAAAGGGGGAGCAAACTCGGAGACAAGATCACTCAAGACATCCACCATTGCCGGCACCCATTCGACAATATGCGGCCCCATCTGATGGAGAATTTCAAGATCTTGAGGACAAAATCCGGTAAGGGTGATTAGATCCTGGAGAATGGTCTTCATCTTCTTATACGTTTTGGGTATCGTTCTTCCAACAATTGTTGGAGCTCTGCAATTGAAAGTTGTAAGAGATTATTATATTGTTGATCCGGAATAAGGAGAAGAACAATTACAAAAAGTTCATCGTGTATCCCAAAATATCCATTAACTATTCGGTACCGTCTATCCACAACTAAAGTTAATTCATTGATCCGACGGTTTCGAATCTGTTCTTGAAGGACTAACCCATAAGAAGCCACTATTTCCATAAGCGAAATTAACGGATAAGGGGCAATACATTCGATTAAAAGGCCCCGGGCGTCAAACAGAGCTATACCCTCCAGGCTAAATTCCTGCATAATTTTTTCCATTCGTGCCTGCAGCCTGGCCTGAAAAGAATCTTTTTTCAAAGCAGCCTCTCTACAATAATTTAAACGCAACCCCGAATTCAATTACCCTTTTCCACCATCACTCAACTATAACTATTCACCCTCCGGATATTTATCATTAGTACTCCCGGGTAAAGAATGCTTTTTCAAAACACTGGGTATTTCCAAATCTACCATCCGTTGGATAACACGTTTCTTAATTCCGGACATGGATTCAATGGACTCTAAATATTTTTCAAAGTATCCTTCTGCAATTAAGCCGGTAATAGTATCCGTAATTCGCTTAAACGCACAAAATAGTTCAATAGCATCTTCCCATTCAAATTCTTCAATACATTTCTTCAGAAACAGGATTTGGAGTTGGCTCATCATCGCAATCATCATATGATTCCGAACCCCCCTTTTTACATGGAGCAATCCGGTCTCCCATTGATATTTCCAAAATGAACGATCAATATCTCCACTAATGAGTTCGGAAAACCAATTTCGTAACGTTTCCTCTCGTATTGGTCGTTCCTGTTGATGAAATAACTTAGCTGTGGGAGCATACCCAAATAACAAGTCGTAAAACTTTGGTATGATATCCGTGCTCCAACTATTTGTATGGGGTGCAAATTCACGAAGAATTTGAAAATCTTCTTCCGACAATCCGGTTAATTGAATCAGATTTTCCAGAATTTGGTCGTCCATAAGTTAGTAACGCTCAGGTGGTTTTTCGGGCTTCCCGTAACATTTTGTCAACTTCCAGTGCCACCATACGGTCTAACACCGTTCTTTTAATTCCTGCCGATTCTACCGCTTCCAGATATTTCGTAAAATATCCTTCCGCAATCAATCCGCCGATCACATCGGTAACCCTCTTAAACGCGCCATACACCATGCGAGCCGTAACGGGTTCAAAATCGCTAAAACACCGATCCAATACATAGGTTTGAAGTCGGCTGATCATTCCAAGCATATAGTGATTACGTACTTCCCGCTTAACATGCACTAAACCTACTAACCATTGATGTTCCCAAAAAGCGAGGTCATATTCTCCGGATAATAATTGTTTCCACCAATTTTGTAGGGTGACTTCCCGGGCGGGTCGTTCATTTTTTTGAAACACCTTGGCCGTCGGTTCATACTCAAATAGAGTGTCATAGAAAATTTTTACAACATCTTTTTCCCATTCTTCAAGAATTGGTGAAAACTCGCGCAGTACTTCAAAATCTTTTTTACTGGCTCCGGTAAGAGTAATTAAATTTTTGAGAATATTCCGCATTTCCATATTCCTCACCATTCTTTAGAAGTTTCCCACTGAATTCCGGATGAAAAATTGCATTTCACCTCTTTAGTGTTCTTTCAAGGTTTATTTGCCGGGTTTCTGTGTCATTCTTCTTCCGTCAAGACGGAAGAAGAATCTCTATAAATTGTGTCCAGGATAGCAACCCGTCATCCAAACTTTGAAAAAGCATTAGTATCAGAAAACCCAATTAATCCTGCTTTATTAGTAAATCAGCACCCCCTCTTAACTTTTTCCACCTTCCCTTTCGGTACTACCCCCTCAACAGGGTTTTTGAAATGCCGGATAAACCGCTATTGTTAGGCTCAAAAAACGAAAGGGGAAGGTAATAGATACCCAAAATGAGCACAGTTCCCATCCCCTTTCATTCCTTGCCGTCTCAGGCTAAACCGTTACAAATATTTTTTAAGTTCTTCGGCGCAACGCTTCAGCTCTAAAAACAACAATCCCAATTTCACGTTTTCGGTGGTGATGGTAATTAGCTCTGCTTCGTCGCCAACATTCATGAGCACCACATACCCGTTCTTTCCTTTTACAAGGACCTGATCTACATCACCACGATTCAATTCATCGGAACTTCTCTCGCCCAACGAAAGAATTGCCGCGCACATTGCCCCCACTCGTTCTTCTTCCACATTTTCCGGGAGTCGAGCAGCAATTACCAATCCATCGGAATCTGCTACTGCAACCCCTTCAACATCCGGTGTGGCAGATTGGAAATTCCTTAATACCGTCTGAACACGATCTGCTGTTGATTGGGCCATAGCCTGTCTCCTCATGCTTTGAAGTTGTGATTTAACTATTTATGAAAATAGGATATTGCCATCCATCTGCCTGACGTAAGAGGGAGACAGTGATCTCAAAATGAAGGCTAACCCGTTGTTCCAGAGTTTTACAGAACAAACTTACCAAATGTGCCTTCCTTGATCATTTGTGGGGGCACAAAATAGAAGGATTAACTTTCCAGAACTTGCGCCAAATCAACTGAAAAAAAACAAGAAATTTGAGTAAAATTTTTCTCTAAAAATTTCTCGCCATTTTTTTCTGGAAAGTTTTCTTCGCGGAATTCTGACCACAAAATGGCATTCTGGAAAAAATGAATTTCGATACTGTGGCATCGGACAAAAGTAAACATACATAAGTCATTTAGGTTTTTTGATAAATGAAGTCATAAATCAAAGACTGAGAAGTGAATATGGTTGTACATAAATAATGCCGGACAACTCGAGGCTTAACAAAACAGCAAGGAGAAGATGATGAGCAACAGTTTAAAACTCTCCTGGGATGATTCTTTGAGTACTGGAGTACCTGCCGTTGATGTTCAACACAGGTATCTTATTGATGTTATTAATGAATTGGCCGATGCCATTGAGTACAACAAAGGTCGGAAGGCCATTGGTAAAATCCTGAACATGCTAAAATATTATACGGTGTGGCACTTTGGACGGGAAGAGAAGTGTATGGATCGTTATCAATGCCCGGCTGCGGAAATCAATAAAAAAGCTCATGCCAAGTTTATCGAAACTTTTGAGCGATTCCATGAAGAATTCTTAACCACTACTAGCGCGGAGGATCTGGCGCTTCGGATGTATCAGGAATTAACCGAATGGTTGGTAAAACACATCAAAGGGGTAGATGGCCAATTGAATGCTTGCGTGCACCGCAAGCAGACTAAAGCAAATTGAAGATAAAATCCGGCGGTGAGATAAGTCTGTTAAGAAGAAGATTTTGGGGTATGCAACACGATCTCACTATTGACCGAGATACTTGTAAGGCGGGAGCGTTCTATTTTTCTCCCCCACCACGGAGCGGTGGTCTCCTTGATGAGTGTTGCTCATGTTTTAGCTGTCTTGTGTCACCCTGAGCTTGTCGAAGGGTGACAACTATTGAGCGGTTTTTGAAATCGTAAAAAGTTTTGAATCTCCCGATTTTCAGTCAATATTGGGATTGACCGTTCACTCAAACTCTTTAGGAGGTATCTCATGCAT
>RFIL01000134.1 GCA_003695285.1 Calditrichota bacterium | reverse complement strand
GGTAGTGCGTAATGGCGATTTATCGTTCTCCCTATAGTACCAACTTTCTTTTGTGTTCTCGTTTTTCTATCCACCCATAGAATAGACAATACACACATAAATACAGAAAAAAAGACCGAAATACACTGGGCGCCGGCGCTCTTTTTGCCAAAAGGGTAGTAAAAAATTCTTTGATTTATATCTTTTTTTCCATTTAAAGAGCACTTCAAGGAGGGCGCTTCCGGTGCTGCCCACCGGATCAGAGAACGGACTCCTTCCAGAAAATCATGAATCAACTGAATGAATTATCTGTTTATATTCAGTTCGTTTTTTATGTACGGATAGATAAACAAGTAATGGAGTTTAAGTATGAAGAGAATCTCCCCCATTGAGAGTTTCATAGTAATACGAACTATTTTAATATTTTTTATCACGATTTCTTTTAAGTGGAGCTATTGCCAATCTCTTGATGTAACATTAAGCTGGCAAACCATTATCCATAGAGAAACAAACACGTCCAAATACTCCATTCCTGTTAGCGTAAAGCGAAACAGCCATTATCAAAGAAAAATGACCATAGTAAACGAGTCCATCTATCCTTTGACCGTTCATGCAGATTTTGTGATTGCTTATGGCTATATTTACAACCGTGAAACAGGCCAGGATACATTAATAATTGTAAACGATACGACCTTTACCATTTTATTGCCAGTGGGACGATATGGGATAATTAGCGGTTATTTTCCAAACTTCAATACTATGGCGTTATTTTCAAAAGATAGTATTAACCTCGTTGGCCCTACAGAAATTCAGTTTGTAAATTCCCAGGCCATCCATCACGCCAAGTTCCGATTTGTTAGAGAGACCGGGGATTCGCTTCATGTAAGCACTCTGACATTCTACTTTTATAGCCGGATATCAGAAAATGGTTTGAGGATTATTAATTTTGACGTAAGTAAAAATCCATATACACTCCGTTATGATCAAATCCCACAAGGTTTCGATACAGAATGGACTGTGAAAGGAAAACAAGGGGTTAACCACGGAAATTTATATTTGATAAGTGGAGAGTTGGTAAATAGCATAAGTGATACATTAATCAGCAACTATCCTGCAAATTTAGTAGGAGCGGATTTCTACTATCATTTTCCTGATTCCATCGAGAAAGCAGGTAATATCCAGGTAATGACACTGTTCCCTGATTTTAATTTTTGGGGAGGAGGAGACACAATATATCATCATCCGGTCCACTTTAAAGTCTTCATGGATACTTCGGTATCTTTTTTCCTCAGAAGTTCAACTTTCAAACAATCGGTGCATGCTGCTAATCTTATTCCGTGGAGCATATTGTGGACACCGGAATTACGCTTTGATCAACAAAAAGTATGGGGGTATTTTCATTTTGACCGGAAATCAATCGCATTTGTTGTATCCGAAACAAAAAATAAAGTGCACATAGGATTAACTCCCACATACTGGTTTGGGAAATTTTTTAATCGGGCAGATACGATAAAAATTAGATCACCTTATGGGAAATATATCCATTTATTTTTGTCTCAAAGCAATGATATTTTACGGCATACGAACATCAGCTATAAGCTGTACCATAATAACTCTTTGATCAAACAAGGTCATTTTCCTCCATGGTCACCTGCTCCTTTGATATTTCTTGGTTTTAATCCCGATAGCCTTACCCTACCTGTTTCTCCTGGCAGCTATAAAATAAATATCATAGACAACCACTACCAGCTTGCCGGAGAACCGGGTATATCCAGAGCAATTGCCGGGTTTGACCTCACAAAACCAGATAAAAATCCACCAAATCTAATTTCATTTCAGATTTTAGCTCAAAAAGAACTGCGTAATATCATTAGTTCCCACACCAGAAATATTGTGCGTTTTATTGTTGAAGAGGAAACCACCATCGGTAATATAGAACTTTCCTACGCAGTTTTTGGCGATAGTATATGGACACCAATTCCACTCACTCACCAAACTCCATATTGGCAAGGTGAACTCCCTCCATTGGCAAACGGCCGGTATTCGCTGAGACTAACGGCTTCGGATGTTTTTCAAAACTATATTGATTGCCTGATGGCGCCAGCATTCATCGTGGATAACTCTACCGGTATCGGAGAAACAACAACAGTACCAGATGACCACATCTCCGAGAAAGTATCCTTATTTCCTGCCTATCCCAATCCATTTAACGCTTCTATTACCGTTTCCTATTTTATTTCCCCTAATTTTGTGGATGGGATAAGCATAGCCATTTACAATCTATTAGGGCAAAAAATTAAAACCTTGTTCGAAGGAAAATCAACACCGGGCGTACACAGAATAAAATGGAATGGAGTAAATCAATTAGGTCAACCGGTTCAATCAGGACTCTATTTTATCGTAATGAGAGGAGGTGATACTCTATTACAACAGAAAATTTTATTAATCCGATAAAAAGATTCTTTCGAGAGGAAAGGAGATGAAATAGTCGATATAAATTAGATCTTATTCCTGCGTAATTTATTGATTTTATTTTAGATATATACAAAAACTTGTGAGTGTTTCTCTAATCCACTTCGAAACCACTCAACAAGGCGGCAAAAGATGAACGATCAAAGATTCCCGGAAAACACCGAAGGGTTTATCCCGCGGCGGCGGGACGTTTCAGAAAATAGCCCCGCCACTGCGGGGTGGGCGGAACCGGGAAAAGACTGTTTCATATTATCGACAATTTCACCCCGTTGGGGTGAAATATGCTTCTGAAATTCCCCTAATTCCCAGCCCCGTCGGGCGGGGCTTTGCTATCGTATTAGCCTCATTG
>RFIL01000573.1 GCA_003695285.1 Calditrichota bacterium | reverse complement strand
CCGTTTCGATCTCCTCATCACACCATCAGTGATGCCGGTCTCATTGGGGGTGGTAAATATCCCCGCCCCGGTGAAGTCAGCCTCAGTCATCATGGAGTATTATTTCTGGATGAACTTCCCGAATTCAAAAAAAACGTTCTGGAGGTAATGCGGCAACCCCTGGAAGATGGTCGGGTCACCATTGCTCGTGCTTCACTGTCCATTACTTATCCTGCCAATTTTATGCTGGCCGCTGCAATGAACCCCTGCCCCTGTGGTTATTACACTGACCCCAATAAAGAATGCACCTGTTCCCCTGTCCAAATACAGCGTTACATCTCGCGCATCAGTGGCCCATTGCTGGATAGAATTGATATTCATATCGAAGTCCCCGCTGTTCGCTATCAGGATCTCGCCTCGGAAAGTGGTGGAGAAAAATCGGAGGTTATCCGGGAACGGGTGCAAAAGGCGCGAGAAATACAGCTACAACGATTTAAAGATAGTAAACACCTGTTCTGCAATGCCGATATGCAGTCCAAAGACATCCGCAAACACTGTCAGGTGGATGAAAGAGGCCAGCAATTACTCAAAATGGCCATCACCCAATTGGGACTTTCCGCCAGAGCCTATGACCGAATTCTGAAAGTAGCTCGCACCATTGCCGACCTCAGCGGTTCGGAAACGATCGAGCCTGAATTTATCAGTGAAGCTATTCAGTACCGAACCCTCGATCGAAATCTGTGGGTCTGAGTTGGACCCGAATTTAGATTCATGTTTTATCCTCTAATTAGGGGGGACCCATTGTCACTCAGCCTTGCCCTGCCCTTGCGGCAATCATCACCTCAACCTTAGAATTTTTAACAATCCTTTGAGTTCTCAGAACTTTTTAATATACTTTCGATCCAATTTACACGTGGGTAGTGAGTGTTGCTTTTTAGTCTCAAATTAATTCGCAGGAATTAAAATTGATGAGGTTGTTATGGCAGAATTCAAACCCTATGTTCCCCCCGATAGTTCCATGAAAGATTTTAGTGTTCGAGCCTTAGTGATGGGGGCCGTTTTCGGAATTATCTTCGGTAGCGCCAATGCATATTTAGGACTCCGAGTTGGTTTAACCATCAGCACCGCCATTCCTCTGGCAGTCATATCGGTCGCTCTTTTTCGCAGTCTGGAGAAGATATGGGGAAAAGCCTCCATTCTGGAAGCCAACATCGCGCAAACGACTGGCTCCGCCAGTTCCTCTTTAGCCTCCGGGATTATTTTCACCATCCCGGCCCTCTTTTTATGGGGGGTGGAACCTGCGCTGGGTCAAATCGCCCTTCTGGGTATTATGGGGGGAATGTTAGGGATTGTGTTTATGATTCCTCTCCGCCGTTTTTTGATTGTGAAGGAGCATGAGAACCTTCCCTATCCGGAAGGTACGGCGGCAGCTCAGGTATTAATTGCAGCGGATGCAGGTGGTGCCAAGGCACGCTTTGTGTTTCAGGGATTAGGATTGGGATTTCTCTACAAAGGGCTTCTCTCTTTCGCCAAGTTGTGGCCCACAGAAGTCAGTATGAAAATTCCTGGACTGAAAAAGGGGTTGTTAGGATTGGAGGCAACACCGGCATTGCTGGGTGTGGGTTATATCCTGGGATTTCGTATCTCTGCCATCATGGTCGCCGGAGGGTTGTTGTCCTGGTTGGGAATTATACCCGCCATTGCTCACTTTGGAGAGTTTGCCCAATCCCCTCTGTTTCCGGAAACTCAAAAACTCATCTCACAAATGTCGCCTCACGAAATCTGGACTCGTTATGTTCGCTACATTGGTGCCGGGGCGGTGGCGACTGGGGGAATTATAACCGTCATCAAGTCCCTCCCCACCATGATCGAATCCTTGAAAATTGGCTTACAGGAACTTTCTCCCAAAAGCATTGCCATCATCAAAGCCCGGATTCGAACCGATCAGGACCTTTCGTTTAAGGTGGTCATTGCCATTGTAGCACTCTTTCTGATTATCTCCATCAGCACTCCTTTTGTGGTCGGCGTCAATCAGATGTTGATTACCCGAATCATAGGATCATTAGCCATTGCCATCTTTGCCTTTATTTTCGTGACAGTCTCTTCCCGTATTGTAGGTCTGGTAGGGGTTACCTCCAATCCGACTTCCGGGATGACGATTGTGACCTTATTGGGTACCAGTGCCATTTTCTACTTGCTGGGCTGGACAGATATTTATGGGAAAGCTGCAGTATTAACCATTGGAACGGTGGTGGCAGTGGCAGCATCCATCGCCGGGGACATTTCTCAGGATTTGAAATCCGGTTATCTGTTGGGAGCCACACCGCGTAAACAACAGGGAAGCGAATTGTTCGGTGCTCTCTCTTCGTCCTTCTTCATCGCACTGGCGGTCGTCACCCTGGGTGAGGTATATGGATTTGGTACCAAAGATATCCCTGCTCCGCAGGCGACCCTCATGAAGACCGTGGTGGATGGGGTTCTCCAGGCGAATCTGCCCTGGAGTCTGGTATTGATTGGAGCCAGTTTTGCAATTGTGGCTGAACTTCTGTCGGTTCCCTCCCTCCCATTTGCCGTGGGAATTTACCTTCCCCTTTCTACCATGACCCCGATTTTTGTCGGTGGCCTCATTCGACGAATGGTAGAAGCACGCTCCCTTCAGAAAAAAGAAGACATTGCCAGTCGCGAGACCGACACCGGGGTGTTGCTTGGTTCCGGATTGATTGCCGGGGAGGGAATTATGGGAGTCTCCATCGCAGCGTACGCCATGTTCACCCAATCCCGACCGGCAGGAGTTTCCTGGGGATTTCATGGCCTGGTGGGTGAAATAATTTCTTTTGGGGTGTTTCTTCTGTTAGGATATTACATCTATCAAACGGCTTTGAAGAAAAAGGTGACGGAATAACCTGAACCATCAGCCCGGGAGAGGTAAATGCCATTATTAAGTATTTATATCATCCGTACCTCCCTGATACATCTCGTAACAGGCTTTACTCTGGGGGCAATACTTTTATTAACCAAAACCGGGACGCTACCCCCTACCTACTGGAAATTCTTACCGCTTCATCAGGAAATTGTGATTTTCGGATGGATACTCCAACTGGTCATTGGAGTATCCTTCTGGATGTTACCCCGTTTACCGGAGAATCAGCGTAAGAGGGAAGGATTTGTCTGGGCCAGCTATATTTTTTTAAATACCGGGATTTTGCTCATCTGCCTCAACTCTCTCTTTGTCTTTACCCTTCCCATGGGCATCCTGGGGAGAATCTTCCAATTTTTGGCCATCGGATGTTATGCCTTTCATATCTGGCCGCGTATCCGCCCTTTTGGAGATGTTCCTGTGAATTAATTGCCGTCT
>RFIL01000133.1 GCA_003695285.1 Calditrichota bacterium | reverse complement strand
TCTCATGTTATCGTTCGGAATCCGCAAAAAAGAGATATACTGCCTTCAGAGGTCCAGGAATATGCGGCACGTCTGGCGGTCAGTAAGAGTGCAGGTAAACACGCGTCCTATGTCCCGGTGATGATCACGAAGGTGAAATATGTTCGAAAACCTCGCAAATCACCTCCGGGATTGGTATCGGTTCAGCAGAGCAAAACAATTTATGTTGATCCGTTACCTGTGAAGGAATAAACTGAACATAAACCATATTGGAAAGGGGAAGTAATGAACTATCAAATTAAAATATTCTTCGGGTTGGTATTAGCAGGGTTGTTTTTTTTCTGGAGTTGTCAAAGTGCCAATAGCCAGCAAACTAAGAACGAACCCTTCTCCTCGGATGAATTTGGAAAGTATTGGTATCAGGGGAAAGCGGAACTCAATCGCTATCATCTGGATCAAGCGCGTTATGGTGAAATCCATTCCGGAGATGCCGTCCTGATATTTGTCACCGAGGACTTCTGGTCTGATAAACAGGTGAAATATGAGCAAGGGCCAAAAACCGATGCTGTGGTTTCGGTGTTGAAATTGAATTCAGTGCGTAAATTTTATACCGGCGTCTATCCGTATTCCATGATGACCTCGGTTTTTACCCCCATCGGAAGTCCGTTTCCGACATTAAAATTGACCAATAGCAGTCAGGAATGGTGCGGCCACACTTATTTGCAGCTAAATTTTCGCAAGAGCCATTATAAAGGGTTTTTACATTCTTATTTTCAGGAGGAAGTTTTTGAGGAATATGATTTACCGGAAGCGTTGTTGGAGGATGAACTCTGGTTGAAGATACGGATCAATCCCGGTAGGTTACCGCAGGGGGATATCCGGATCATCCCGGGAGCACATTATCTAAGATTTCGTCATCAATCACCTGAGGTCCAATCGGCTAAAGCGACTCTAACCACCACCTTGAACACAGAGTTTTCCCGTGATTCTCTATATCAATATACCGTTCAGTATGAAGATATTAAGCGGAGTCTGACCATATATTTTACCCGGGAAGCACCGTATGAAATTGTTGGATGGGAAGAGACGCACCTCAGTGGATTTCGAAACCCCAGAGTGCTAACCACCCGGGCGGTGCGAACACATCACCTGTGGCTGGATTACTGGCGGAGAAACAGCGTGGCAGATTCCACCTATCGTAAAATGCTGGGATTGTAAGCGGTTTAAATGAACTGGAAAGAGGAATTCAGCTCATTTAATGTTGAGTAGTTCCGGGAGTTCGTTTAAAGATTGAATTTCTACATCGGCCTGAAAAGGCAAGTTTTCCGGAGGCTGTTGAAAACGATTGACCCAGGCCACTTTTAATCCGTAGGCGGCAGCACCGCAGACATCCCAGGCATTACTGGAGAGAAACAAAATTTGATTGGGATAAAGATCAAACTCCTTTTCTGCCAGTCGATACACCGATGGATGCGGTTTAAACACACCTACGTTTTCCACTGATAAAATAGCATCCAACAGAGAGTATAATTGGCTGTTCTTAACTGCTGAGTCAAGCATCATCGGAGAGCCGTTGGAAAGGATGGCGGTTTTAAAATTTTTCTCCTTTAGGGTCAACAAAGTTGCCCGAACATCCGGGTAACACTCCAATTTTAAATAGGCTTCCATCAGTTTCTCGAAAAGCTCCGGATTTGTGACGCCAGCCACGGTAAAGGCATATTCAAGGGCTTCTCGGGTCACTTTCCAAAAATCAGCATGCTTTTTCATTAAACTGCGCAGCCAGGTATACTCCAATTGTTTGGTGCGCCAGAGTTGTGACACCTGATCGGCTCGATCTCCCAATTCCTCTCTATACACTCCTACTGCCGAGTGCACGTCGAACAGGGTGCCGTAAGCATCGAAAACACAACACCGAATCCGGTTAAAAGCAGTTTGGCTCACAACTACCTCCATTGGTTTAATAGGTTAAAACGTTACGAAGGCCAATTCCCGAGAGCTCTCCTGAGTGTGATAAATTGTCCAATGTGGTAAGCATTATGGTCAGCTACCAGTAAAATTTCTCTCAAATAGGTATAACCCGGAGCATGGGGTAATTCGGACAGTAAATCGATTTCCTCGTCAAGCACTATTTCTTGCACAGCTTTCAGATCCCTCCGTATCTGGTCGATGGTTGTGTGCCAGGATTCGATGGTGGGCTGAGCATCCTCAGGTGGCCAGTAGCCTTGCGGCCAGGGGGGAGAAGTATGGTTCGCGTTGCGCATAAATTCAAGGATATCCCATTGGGCAATGCGGATATGTTCCAGAAGCTCCCATGCTGAATAGGGGATTCCCGCCACATGAGCATGGATTTGTTGAAGGGGAAAATCCTGAATCGCCTGCTCAAACATGACATGAGCATTGGTCTCTGTCAGCAGACTGATTAACTGTTTACGTAGCAGGGTTTGAGATTCCATGGAGGTACTCCTTGTATTCCGGAAAGGGTATGGGTGATATCAAACAGGTTTAATATTAACAGAGTTAGTCAAAATTATCAAGAGGGTTTCATCATCAGGATGCTTCTTCTAATCCCTGTTCGGTCTGAAATTCCCGCCAGTGTTCCAATTCCTTCTTAAGAAATTGCCCGGTGTAGGAAGAGGGGTTTTGGGCTACTTCCTCAGGGGTGCCTTCCGCAATGACTTCCCCACCTTCGTCACCACCTTCAGGTCCCAGGTCAATAATCCAATCTGCGGTTTTAATCACGTCCAGGTTATGTTCGATGACAATAACGGTATTCCCTTTTTCTACCAGGCGATTTAAAACATCCAGTAACATCCGGATATCATCAAAATGCAGGCCGGTTGTGGGTTCGTCCAGAATGTAAATTGTATTTCCGGTTCCCACTCGGGATAATTCTGTTGCCAGTTTTACCCGTTGTGCTTCACCTCCACTCAAAGTAGTCGCTCGTTGCCCGAGATGGATATAACCCAATCCCACATCTCGGAGGGTCTCCAGCTTTCTTTTGATCGTCGGGATTTTATCGAAAAAGGCGAGAGCTTCTTCCACCGTCATTTCCAGCACATCGGCGATGTTTTTCCCACGGTATTTTATCTCCAGCGTTTCCCGATTATACCGTTTCCCATGACACACTTCACAGGTTATGTAGACATCCGGGAGAAAATGCATCTCGATTTTCTTTACTCCATCTCCCTCGCAGGCATCACAGCGTCCTCCTTTGACATTAAAACTAAATCGCCCGGGTTTATATCCGCGAATTTTGGATTCCGGGAGTTGCGCAAATAAATCCCGTATGTAAGTGAACAAACCGGTATAAGTTGCAGGATTTGAGCGAGGGGTTCGGCCAATAGGGGATTGGTCAATGGCAATCACCTTATCGATGTGTTCAAGGCCTTCCACATCCGAGTAGGGTAGGGGAATCTTTTTACTCCCATGATAGTGAGATGCCAATAAGGGGTAGAGTGTATAGTTAATGAGAGTGCTCTTCCCGGAGCCGGACACACCGGTAATGCAAATAAATTTCCCCAACGGAAATTTGACATCAATATGTTTGAGATTATTGCCTGAGGCGCCCCGTAAAATCAGGAATTTACCATTTCCTTCCCTACGCTGGAAAGGAACCGGAATATATTTTTTGTAGGAAAGATATTGACCGGTGATTGATCGTGGGTTATTGGCAATTTCCTGGGGGGAACCGATGGCAACCACTTTCCCGCCATGCTTGCCAGCGCCGGGCCCCAGGTCTATCACGTAATCGGCTTTTTCGATAGTTTCCCGGTCATGTTCAACGACCAGCACGGTGTTCCCCAAATCCCGGAGTTGATGCAGGGTGTTTATCAAACGGGTATTATCCCGCTGATGTAGCCCGATAGAAGGTTCGTCCAGCACATAGAGCACCCCCACCAACTGACTGCCAATCTGAGTCGCCAGCCGTATCCGCTGGGCTTCACCTCCGGAGAGGGTTCCGGCGGTGCGATCCAGGGTAAGATATTCCAGACCCACATTTAATAAGAACCGGAGGCGAGCCTTAATTTCCTTTAAGATTTGATGGGCAATGGTCATTTCTTTTTCGTTCAGCTCCAGGGATTCAAAAAATTCATAGGCATTTTTAATATTCTTAGAAGTCACCTCGGCGATGTTCAAACCCTGAATTTTAACTCCCAATGCTTCCTTCCGCAACCGGGCACCATGACATTCCGGGCAGGGTATTTCATTCATGAATCCCTCTATCCAGGTGCGAATATGTTGAGAATGGGTTTGCTTATATCGTCGATACAAATTGTTAATAACCCCCTCATAATTGGAAGAAAACTCAAATTTTGAGCGTTCTCTCTGGAAACGGAAGGTAACCCGTCGGTCGCCGGTGCCATAAAGAATCAGGTGTTTCACATCATCGGATAAATCTTTCCATGGGGTGTTTAAGCTAAATCCATATTCGCGAGACAGCGATTCAATAATTTCAAAATACCAGCTGGGGCGGCGTTCTCCCACAGGCTCTATTGCCCCCTCATTGATACTGAGGTTGGGATTCGGAACCACCAGCCGGGGATCGATTTCCAGAGTAAAACCCAATCCATCGCAATGGGAACAGGCTCCGTAGGGGCTGTTAAAGGAAAACGAGCGGGGTTCCAGCTCCTCGTAACTGATATTGCAGCGTTGACAGGAAAAATTTTCACTGAAAAGGCGTTCTTCCGCCTGATCCACATTTTCTACAATGATCAATCCGCTGCTCATCTTAAGGGAGATTTCGACAGATTCGGTTAAGCGCTGGCGAATTTTGGGAGAAATTTTAATCCGGTCCACCACCACTTCGATGTTGTGTTTTATTTTCTTGTTCAGCTGAATGTCATCTTCAATGCTATATAATTTCCCATCCACCCGTACTCGAACAAACCCTTCGCGTTTTATCTCCTCAAACAAATCCCGATATTCTCCCTTTCTTCCTCTGACCACCGGAGCCAGAATTTGAACCCGACTTCCTTCCGGATACTGCATGATAGTATCCACAATCTGTTGCGGTGTTTGACGGGAAATCGGTTCGCCGCAGTTATAACAATGGGGTTTCCCGATGCGAGCAAATAAAAGACGCAGATAGTCGTAGATCTCGGTAACAGTTGCAACCGTAGAGCGAGGATTGCGATGGGTGGTCTTCTGTTCAATGGAGATGGCTGGTGATAACCCGTTGATGTAGTCCACATCCGGCTTCTCCATTAACCCCAGAAACTGGCGAGCATAGGCACTGAGAGATTCCACATAACGCCGTTGACCTTCCGCGTAGATGGTATCAAAGGCCAGACTGGATTTTCCAGAACCGGATAATCCGGTGATGACCACAAACTTCTCGCGCGGTATTTTGACATCTATATTTTTAAGATTATGTTCTCTGGCACCCTTGACAACCAGAAAGTCCTTATGATTTGTTGATCTTTTCATTTTCTTCCTGTTTAGTGAACATTGATACACTTTCCTGACTGCACGCCAAATATAGAAGATTAAAACCAATACAGCAACAATTTTGTATTCCAATATAGAGTGAATTGTCCTACTCACCGAAGAAAAAAAATGATTTGTTCAAAAATTTAATTCCTTTTTTTAATTTAATGACTTCGTATTTCTCTCAAAATTCATAGGATATACCGGGTAGGGTAGGATGGGATAACTTAAAACGAGGGGTAGGGCCTGATAATAACATATCTTCAGGGTGTATTTTAACATGTTTGAAAAAATGGGAAGATGAAGGGAGAAATACCCTATGCGCTGGAAATTGTATATCTTTGATCTGGACGGCACATTGGCCGATACACGAAAAGATTTGGCCGCGGCTGTAAATTATGCCCGAAAGAAGTTGGGTTTTCCTCCATTATCCCTTGACCAGATTAGTAGCTTTGTTGGCGATGGGATCAATAAGCTGCTGGAAAGGTCTTTTCCCGGCTGTTCCCATGAGCAGTTAATTGTGGCAAAGCATTATTTTGATGACTATTATGGTCAACATCTGGTGGTTGAAACACGGCTATATCCAGGGGTGAGGGAAGTGCTCCACTCTCTCAATGGTGCGATGTGTGCCGTGTTGAGTAATAAAGCTCAGGAGTTTACCGCAGAAATTGTGGAAAAATTGGGGTTAAAATCTCACTTTAAGCTTATTCTCGGTAGTGGGAATGTTCTGCCACGAAAACCATCCCCGGAACCAGTACAATACATCTTAACACAGCTTCAAATCTCTCCAGAAAGCGCCATGATGGTAGGAGATACCCGTAATGATATTCTGGCCGGGAAAATAGCTGGTGTAACTACCTGTGGGGTGAGCTATGGTTTTCGCTCTCGTCAACAGTTAGAAGAGTTTAAACCGGATTTTTTGATTGACGACATTAGAGAACTGCTGAAACTGATCTAATGTAATTCAAGGGAAATGTAACTAAAAAACGAGGAACATCTGTGAAACCCACTCGCAAAGATTTGTTACGGTATTGTGAAGATGAATATACTGATCATCTGGTTTATAAATATCTGGCTGAACGGGAAGAGGATTCTGAACGGAAAAATGTATTGCTGAAACTATCACAACAGGAGGAGGGTCATTATTTTTTCTGGAAAGGTTTGATAGGAGATGAATATCATCCCCGTCCGCGGCGTTTTTTTATCCGTTTTTTACTCCTTCTGCGTTACATATTTGGGTTAACCTTCACCATCAAGTTTCTGGAACGTCACGAAGATGAAGTTATTAACGAATATCGAAAAGTGTTACCCTATTTCGATGGTGAGAATGCTCGACAACTGGAACAGATCATCACCGATGAAGAGGAACATGAACATTTTTTCATCGGACAAATCCAGGAACAGCGGGTTAAATATCTTGGTTTTATTGTGCTGGGATTGGCTGATGCTATCATTGAGATTACCGGTGTTCATGCAGGTTTTCTGGGTGTTAGCAGTTCAACTAAGATGGCCGGTGTTGCGGGATTGATTGTCGGTTTTGCTGCAGCCATCTCAATGGGAAGTGCTGCCTATCTCCAGACCAAGCAGGGCAGTGAGCAACATCCCTTTACTTCTGCTCTGATTACCGGAATCTCCTATATCTTTGCAGTGACACTTCTGGCATTACCTTACTTTCTCACTCACAACATGTTAGTCGCCTTTGTCGTCTCTTTGATGATGGCCATGCTCTTAACAGCTTATTTTACCTTTTATTCTGCGGTACTTTTTGACAGGGTATTCTTCAGAGAATTTCTGGAAAATTCACTGTTAACTCTGGGCACAGCGGTAGCAACCTATCTTTTTGGGGAATTTCTTGGAAAGATTTTTCATATGAAATCAGCAATTATGTAGGAGTTTTTATGATACAATAAATCCGAGTGGAACTGGAGAGGTGGGGATAATTCAGGAGATGAAATCATCACCATCATTCTACCACGCGAATGTATGGAAGCTGGTTGTCTTTATTGGATATTATCAGTAAGTTAAATATAGACAGGTAAAACGAAACGAGGGATAAAAAAAGAAACATGTCGAAAAAAAATATAAAAATAGCGCC
>RFIL01000132.1 GCA_003695285.1 Calditrichota bacterium | reverse complement strand
TTGCAGGTACACCGGATGCTTGCTGGTGATTTGATACACCGTGTTGTACACCACGGTGATCAGATAGGGCAATCCACTGGGCACGATGACGATTTCCCGTCCGTGGTGTTTTTCCAGAATCTCCTTCACCCGCCGGGCCACCTGCGCTTCTTCTTCCAGGGTAACATTCCCCCGGGTGACCACTTCGTATTCAATATTTTCGCCGAACTGCTGCTTCAAATCCTCCACAATGGGATGCACCCCCTCGTTGACGATGAGGTAGAGGCGGGGGGGAGAATTTTTCGTTATTGCCTTAAGTAATTGGGAAAGCTGAACTCGAACTGAGGTAGGAAGTTTATCAATTTTCTCCAGCACAAACGCTGTTTCCTGAATTAATACTGCAATTTTACTGATTTGTTGGCCCGGCTCGATTTCCGTTTCCTTTTTCTCTCCGCCACGCATAAGCGCATGGCCCACACGGTTCCGAGTTTCATCAACATCACAAAGAAGACATGCCCAACGCTGGAACAGTTCTCCGGAAATCAATTCAGCTATTTTACTGAGACTCTTTGATTGCGTTTGTGATAATTGGATTCGTAACTGTTTTTTTGCCGGTTCATAGGCACTTTTCAGATAGTAAATAATTTCTTTTGCCTGATTTTCGCGGGCAAAACGGCTCCAGATTTTCAAACCCATAAGCTCACAGATGAAAGTATAATGACATTCGCGCAAAACAATGACGGCCTGAGAGTATTGTCGACTGGCGAAAAACCAATCCGCAACGCGCCATTGTTTCCGCCATTCAGGTTCATCCATAAGAAGAATCTGGAGACGTTTTTTAATTAAAGGTTCAAGAAGTTTAAAAGGTGCAATTTGATGGAGATGCTCTTTAACGGATCCTCTGTACGTTTTAATCAACTTTTTGGCTGAAGGAACAATCTGCGAAACATAGTTCAATCGAAGGTTGTCGACAAAAGTGCTGAAAGCGTTCAGAAACTCTCTTAGCTGCCCCTCTGAGTCATGCCCACTTAACTTCTCAATTAAAAGATCACCATCACCATATTGAATAAATCGTCGGGCGGCCCGTATCCATTCATTCATATCCAGCAGGGAATTGAGTTTCACGACAGGAGCTATTCCCGTTCTCCGCCCAGCTTCAAAATTCCCATAGAGCACGTCACGTACAACCACATCTTGGCGAACGGCTTTAAAATAGGAAACCGCCATAAATACTGCAAAGGGGATAGATCGAAACCCGTGAGTAACATCAATGACGACCTCTTTGCCACTCAGATCTAGACTCACGATTGTTTCAAATATTTTCCAGATCTCAGCTTCATTCACTCCAAAAGGAATAAGGACTTTTTGGTAATCGAAATAGAAATTTTTCTTCACTTCATCGACCCGATCCCAAATTGATTTTTCGGTACCCAAGAGGTAGAAAACCTCAGGTCGATATCGTTTTATCAATGCAGTGAAGAAAAATTCGGTAGTTTCCGGATCAGAGTCGCCGAAATCATATTTCGCTTCACGGTAGCGCTGAGTTTCAGGTTTACTTGGATCTCCTGGACTACCAATCACAGAGATCAATATTAGTGACATAGATTCCTCACAATTGTCATGCATCTGGAATGTTGTTCCCTCAACCGAACTGCTGATAAAAATGATTAATTGATAAAAAATCCAGTGTTATACAACCCATTGTTCAAGTACACAGGTGTGGACTGTATAGCTGATCAATTTATTCTTGAGATGGTTTTAGCATAATCCAGGCCCAGGATTACATAAATCTCCTCCCCCGTTTGTTTAACCTTCAATCTAATCGTTTGAAGGTTTAACTCTTGGGGAAGGATTGACAGAAGCGGAATGGCCTTCTCGGGCATTTCTATTGTTGTCTGAGAAAAGCCTGAGTTGGCGGCATTACCCACCTTAATATGTCCAAATAGTGATGAATATCTGGATCCAATCCGCTTCTGCAGCTGTGCAGCTAAACCGGGAACATCTGTGCCGTTCAAAATGACAAGATTAAATGTCGATCCTTGTAATGAAGCATTAGCTTTTATCGGTGTTTTTCCAATAAACGGTGTTTCGATTAAAGAAGTCAGGATGTTATTGGGAATTGAACCTCTTGCTGTGTTTGTACTCACCCAATATATTGTTGCAATCGTAAAGACTGAGACCAAAAACCCTGAAATCATTGCTGGCAAAAGCACTTGCTGCCATAGGCGTGGCCTCACGCTTGTACGCATAATCCAAGTCTTTAAGTGCTGTATGCTTTCATCCAGACCCGACTTTAACTCATTCCATCTGTTACTTAATTCGTTGATAAATTCTTGCTGTTGCTGTCGAATGACATGTACTCCTGTTTCCCATACTTTTGTAGCCCCTGTATGAACTAACTTGTTAAATTCATTATTTAGGCGTTCTAACATCCGGTCAACCTGTACAAACGTATCCAACATGCATCGCTGTATGCTTACTTTTAGCTGATTTATGATTGCATCGAAATCTTGCTGGAGTTCGAAAGTCTTTTTGTCAAATAAATTCACATTTTTCTGAAGTTCATTGGATGTTTTTCTTATCTCCTCAAGAGGTAAATGTAGTTCTTCGATAACTTGTTGAAATTCTCTTACTGAGTCTGAAATTCGGCGCAGTTCCTGCCCAAGCTCATTGATAGCATCTCCAACCTCTGAATAATCATTCAGACGTTCTGCCAACTCACGCAAAGTCTTATCAGCTTCATGAAATCGCTTGATAATTTCAGTCGTGCCAGTCATTTTTGTACACCTATTTTACATAACAAATTTTCAAACACCTCACAAGCATGATAGAGTCCTTCATTGAGCCAGTTCGCAACATGTGGCTGAGCTTCTTCCTGATCCCAAATAAATGGGAGTAGCACATTTGGTTCAAATAAGTCCATTAAATCTCTTACCAAACCTTGTAAATGTTTCTTAAATAGATTTTTAATCTTGCCTGTCTCATCATGAAATATGTATTCAATGATATACTGAACATCACAACCTTTTTCAATTAAAGTTTGAAGATATCTTTTTGCTTCTTTTTTTTCATCATCTTGAATGGCAAAAAGCCATAAGTCTAGATAACATTCCACAAGTTCTCTGACGGATAAATGTTCATTGCGAATGTACTCTTTAATATAATCCTTAGCCATAACATGATGCTTACCCTTTAGAAAACGATAGTATGCTTTTACCTTTAATGGAGTTTTTTTTTCCTTCAGGAATTGTTTCCATAACTGTTTCGCAACCTCACAGTCGAATAATATACGTGCGAATCCTGGTAAGTCCGGACTACACCTTGAAATAAAGAGGTTCCAAGCCTCTTCCCATTGAGCTTTATCTTCATAAACAATAAAGTGACCAAGAAACTCATTAAAGGCATCGGGAAGAATTCTATTGCTAAGATTCATATAATCAGTTTGGTTCATATATACGAGAAGATTTGTCCGCGCTCGGGAAAGGAGTACGTGCCAAGAATCACGTAGGGATTTAGACAGCACACTTGATGATTGTGATATTTTTTCAATTGACCCAAAAAGACGGATTAAAATCATGTCTTCGAATTCTAAGCCCTTAACTGAATTGACATCTAATATGATAACAGGAGTATCCACCAAGCTGTCCTGAAGTTCTTTGATGATATCATCTCGCTCAGACACGATCCCGACATCTGCATGTACTTCTGAGTCATTTTGTAACTTTTCCTTTAGCCAATTTAACCAATCTGATTCCTCTTGCCCGATAATCATAATAGGTTTAGGGCCTTCATTCTCAGCATTTGGCCATAGCTTATTTTCATCGTTACAAAGAGTATAAAGAAACTTATCAACCCTCGCTATCTGTAGAGTATTCCTATAATTTTTGCTTAACCTAAAAAGACGCCTTTCCCCAAGTAGGCGATGATAGTTGTACCAATTAAATGCAGTTGGCATAATTTGCTGATTAGGATCACCAAAAAGAACAAGTTGACCAAGACCATCATTGCCCAATTCAGGTCGTGTTCCTGACAACAATAAAATTAGCTCTATCTCTAATTCTCTTAGATCTTGCGTCTCGTCGACAATTACATAAAAGAATGGATGACCAAATAATTTGGTAAGATCTGTTCCCAAAGAGTTCAATTGTTCATATACTACCCAAAGAAGATCTGCTCTATCATATCGAGGATTTCGCAGAAATTGTTCATTTTTGAGAAGTTCTTCATAACGATTAAAGTAATTGGTTAACTCCTGAACAGTTAACCCACCCTCCACAGATGCCAAGTGTTGTATCATTCTTTCTTGAGCATCAACTTTTCTTTCTGCTCTCCGGCGGGAATCAAAACCACAGGCTGTTTTAATACTGTAAATTAAGTCATAAAGCTTGATTGGCCCCAAGGTATTTTCATGTCCACTGAAAGAACGTCGGAGAAATTCAATACATTCAGAACGTGTCTTGTATCGTTTTTTGTCAATGTTCAGTTTACTTGCAATCCATTGTACTAGGTCATCAAACGTAAAACAAAGTACCTGAGCAGGATTTTTCGCTAAGACAGTTGAATAAAAGTCAAAAACTCGTTTTAGTTCTTTTGAATAAGTGAGATATACTATGACATTCCTATTTGGAGATGTGTTTTTTAAGCGCTTCAACTTCTCTAATGCTAGAAAAATTGCACATGTAGTTTTTCCAGTGCCTGCAGGCCCTTCAATCAGAAGTGTTGGTTCTCGATATAATGCGATTTGAATTATCTGTTCTTGCTCATAAGATTTCTGCAAGAACAAGTCTATTTCGGCATCAAAAAAGTTTTCGGTAACAGTATCACGATTTAAATAATCTGTCAAGTCGTAAATGTGTCGGTCTTTATATTCCTGTTCATCTACTTCATCAAGGTAATATCTTAATCTTTCCAGTTCCTTTGCCAACATTACGGGTTGAGCGTCAATACTCTTTGAGAGTTCTCTGTAAATGTCATGAGGGCCAACTAAATGAATGAAATAATCAGGTTCGAGGTTGGAATATATTACCCTGAAATTATCATTAATTCTTATTGACCATAGATTCTTATACCCTCTAAGTTTCTCATTTCCAAGTGAGGGATGAAATGGATTCTGAAGCAATAATTTCACTTGTTTTCTAAACCGCTGCTGAAGTTGCTTATCAAGATTACGGAGGGACTCTTTGGCCCTACCTCCCAAGTAAACTCGTCTTTCAATAGTACTCATTTATGATACCTTCTAACTTAAGATATCCTCCTTTCAATTTTTTCAACTTTTATATTTTTCATTTTTCTTTGAGTAAATTATTCTGAGTATTCTCCATAAATTCTGCATAAAAATGGTAACCCTAAATTGTATAGTTTCGAAGCTTACTATAAGCAAGTGTAGATTTTTATATGAAATTTTACTTTCCAAATTTCTTTTTTAATTGCTCTAACCGCTCTTCGAACGACTCCCCATCCCCATTTTGTAATTGGTTACTTTCTTCAGTCTTCCTTTCTGCGGATCTACCTGGCTTGTCGGATTTCTGAAAGGCGCTGGTACTCACCTGCAGCCACCCCACCGGCGCGTACGGTTTGCGGCCCTCGGCGATCAGACGTCTGGAACGCGGAAATGAACTATAACTAACACTACGCTCCAAAAGTTTTATCTGAAGTTTAGTAATCGTTTCAATCTGCTTCAGTTCTTTCGCTTTATCTCTTTTCTTTTTCTTCCTATTGCGATTCTCAACAATTTGTCCCGCAGAAAGCTTTAGTAAGTTTTCTTGGTTCTGGATGAGGTCCAGATTAAACGCATAAATGATTTCTGCTAGATATTCAGAGAGCGCCGGATTCTCAGCCAGAGCTAACCCCACGGTGGTGCTATGCCAACCACTGGAGAAACCAACCCGCAACAGAGTGGCATCTTGGGGTATATTCTCATAGAACTCATGCAGTTTTCTGATCTCATTATTATTAAATTGATTGAGCCAATCTTTCTCTTTTTCTATAATAGCCTGACCGAATTCCTGAATTGCTTCCAAAATGCTTTCCACTACTGCCTGTCCCAAGTTTTCCACAGGGAGGTGGGGTTCCACATTAAACAGGGTGCGGAATTTTTCTTCGAAGCCGGTCCAGCCTCTGACCCTGTTGTTCAAAATGGCGCCAATCAATTGAGTATCGATTTCCAGAGAAACGGAAAAGATACTGCCCTCGTCAATAAACTGACAATACTGAATGGGTTGAGCACTTAGTTGCCCGGTGCGGTTGTTCCGTGTGAAAGACATCAGGTGCCCTGCGAGTAACTCCCATTCTCCTTCAATGCTGTCGGAAATTTTAATCAGTCGCAGCAGATCGAATTTGGGGTCATCGAATTTTTCACCTAAACGGGTACTTCCATCACCGCACCCAAAGACTACCTTTTCAACCTCATCCCCAATTTTTCTAAGCCATCGGTTTCGTTCTCGATTCAATTCTCTTAAAGCTCTCTCTATTTGAGGGAAATTTTCTCTTTCAATGGAAGCAATTGCTTTTTCAGAAAGTTCACGAATTTTTTGCAACGGCTCTTTAATTCCCAGCAAATTTGTTCCGCTTTTACCATTCAATAAAAGTTCCAGTGCTTCATTGGAAAGATTTCTTACTGCCCGATAAGCTAAGGCCGTGCGTATGGCACCCTTTAAAGAACTGCCCGGTACATAGGGCTGTCCATTGACATGAATCATCTCGCGGAGCTGACGGGTCCCTCCGGGGCGATCCAGCGCATAAATAGCATTTTTGTGATATTGTGAATTGGATAAAATTTCATTAGCTAAGGCAGGATCGTTTAGCTCACTTTCACAAAAATAAACCAGATTAAAATGCTTACGAAGCTCTGAAAGTACCTGATTGTGCTGCTGGGCACGTCTTCGATCCCGGTTCCGTCGGGCATCGCGAGCCTCATTTTTTGCATTATTCATCCACTTAACAGTTTGCTGAATCCATTCCACGTACCGATCTACTGCCTGGGGATGTTTCTCAAACATCCTCCCCAAGCAGGCTTCCTGATCCAGGATTATCACCTTCTCTTGATAAAAAACATAATCAAAGGGTTCTAGTACCTTCCCCGTGCCGATGTGGAGAGGTGAGATAGTCTTAAAATACAGATGAGTCATAAAGAAGCTCCTGCAATATTTCTCTTATGGTTTTAGTTCAAGTACCCCTCTGCTTTTGGAATTTTTGCTCTGCATTTCCTGCCCACTATCTCCCCCCTTCAAAGGAGGGAATAAATCGGAAACGCATAGCCATATTGATACACCTTATGGGGCACGGTTTCTACGTTTTTCACCAGCTGTAGGCACCCGAAGTTTGACTTACCATCCACTATCGGGAAGGAACTACCTTCCTGGAACATGACTACCGGTTGTTTCAAGAAATGATTGGTTACATATAGCTTGCCTCCCACTCGGCCCTTACGCAATTCCAATTGATACCAGGTGCTATCCTTATTTTGAGAAAAAACATTGACTTCATCCTGAGTGGGTGAATACAGTGAAAGGGTGATAAAACGCTTCGCATCTCCCTGAGTACCAAAATCGTCTACCTCTTCTTCAGTAATCTGGAAAAATCCCCTGCCGATGGAAGCATCGCCCCCTAATCCCACGTGTTCAAAGAATGGCCATAGTGATCGCAGAACAATCTCATACTCCGGATTCAGTATCTTGAGGAAAAAATATAAGCCGGTATGCTGAATGGAACCCCAAAGCGAGGCGTTGTAAATATCCGTTTCTCCTCCTAACCGATCCACGGTATTATGCACATAGGTACGCCTTTTCGGTACTATCTCCCCAATAGTTTTCCATTCCGACTCAAACTCCAAAAAATACTCCTCTTCATTCAATTCACCGCGGATCATTTTTTGAAAAGTCGTTAAAGAGACAAAACCAGCTTTTTTAAACG
>RFIL01000131.1 GCA_003695285.1 Calditrichota bacterium | reverse complement strand
GGAAGAGACACCATCTCAATCACTGGTGATGTGCTGGTAAAAGAGGGTGATGTAGAGTTTGTCTTTGAGGAAACCGAGAAAAATATTTTACTTTCACCACGAATTCGGGAAGAACCACCCTTTCTTAAATATGATCTGGATGTGGAAATCCTTCCTAATTTTTATGTGCGGAGCAATCAAACTTTAAATAGTTTTAACATCCAGATCGCCGGGAATATTCGCATCATTCAGCAGCCTCGAAGTTTGCTGGAAATGTATGGGTCGCTTGAGACTGAAGGGAAATATTTTATTCAGGGAGAGGATTTTGAAATCCAGAGTGGAAAGATCGATTTTGTTAATCCTAAAGAGTTGCCCGAATTAAACTTATTTGCTCAGAAACGCAAGAATGATTTAACATTTAATCTTCATGTAAGAGGAAAACTATCTGCTCCGGAAAAAGAATTGACCATTATGGATGCGCGAGGAAATGTATTGAATTATCCGGATGTGAAAGACCAAATGGCTTTGTTATTGTTTGGTGTGACCTTTAATGAATTAAGTAGTGGTACAGATTCTCTGTTGATTTCCAAGGGAGAACAAATCCTGACGCAGGCAATCGTATCAACGATTGAGAATGAAGCCAGAACATTCACTGGTCTTGACCAGATTCGTCTGGAAACCCAGGAAAGTTTCTTTCGAAATCGATTAAATCGCCCTCCCACACTTTCCCTTGGAAAATATTTAACCCCAAAGTTATATCTGGAATATAAAACCCAATTGGCAGCTTCCGGGATAGCGAATATACCAAAACCACAACTGAGCTGGGAAGCAGGAAATCAGATCTATCTTCAATATCGCATTAATCGCAATTGGTCATTCTCCACAATCTTTCAAAAAACTCAGGAAGGTAATGACAAAGTACGAGTTGACATTAGCTGGCAGATTAACTTTTAGGCTAATCAGCCTTGTGACAATTTTATTTCTACTTGGTGGTGGTGTGCAGGCTAAATCTAATTTGAAAGTCTCACGGATAACCTTTGAAGGGAATAAGCAAATCTCCGAAAAAGAATTGCTGTCCATCCTTAAATCTCAAAAAAACAAAGAATTTAATCCCAGGTTTATCAAGCTGGATGAAATTTTAATTCGAAACTATTATCAACTCCATGGATTTCTCGATGTGCAGGTTAGAGGAACTTTTACTCGCAATGGAAATGACATTAACATCACCTATCAAATTAACGAGGGGCGCAGGTATTATCTGAAAGAGATCCGTTTTACCGGTAACGAATTATTGTCCGAGGAACAATTACGTAAAAGTATTCACCTGGATGATAACGCCGTCTTTGAGCAACAAAAGATTGATGAAGGGTTAAATACCATTGAGAATTATTATTTAAATCATGGAAAACCCTATGTGTTTTTCAATCAAAATAAAGTTATTACAGATGATTCCCTGATCACTTTAAATATTTTTATTCAGGAAGGCGTAACGGTTCGAATAGCAGAAATCGTTTTTATTGGTGTGGAGCAGGTTAAAAGGTTTTTATTGTTTAGAGAGATGGAAATAAAGGAAGGCGATCTGTATTCTCGAGAAAAAATTGAAATATCTCAAAAAAATCTTTATGCCACCGGGTTATTCAAAGCGGTGAATTACGGTGTAGTGCCATTACCGAATGATCCTTCGAGAGTTAAGCTGGTCTGGAATCTGGTTGAGAAAAAGCCTATCTGGATGGGAGTTCGTTTTGGGGTTAGTTACGAAAATGGAGAATATACGGGAAATGTCACCACTTTTGATGTTACTCTGGAAGGGGGCCATCGCAATTTGTTCGGTACCGCCCGCAGCATCTCCTTTCATGTTGTCCCGTCATTTTATTTTGGTAAAACAGTAAACGAATCCAGGCGTAAGTTCTCAAACCCTCGCAACGAATACAGTCTGACTTATATTGAACCTCGCATTTTTGGAACACGAACACCCGGTATCTTTAATATCTCCACCTCCAGAGAAAGTCCCCCCATAACCCGAGAAGAAATCAAAATACTTTCCACTTCTTTTCAGGTGAATCACAAATTTCAGAACGCCTGGTCCTACACGGGATTACTCTCCTTTCAAAAAGTATCAACACCTTCGGATTCGATTTTAAATGTAGTTTCTCAGGGGCGGGATTTAATCTATGCTCTATCCTTAAATCCGGTTAAAGATAAACGGGATAACATTCTGGTACCCCAACATGGGTATTTGATGGAATTTCGAAATCGGTTTGTTTATTCGGAGAGTCCGGCAAGAGAAGATGGAAAGCGGATAACCATTCACAACACATTTTATAAATTCATTGTTCAGTGGGCAAGATATCAACCTTTTACATTCAAACGAAAATGGACCCTGGCATCCCGCCTCAGGTTCGGTGGAATTATTGAAGTGGATGGCAGAAATCCGATTCAGAAGATTCCAATAACAGAACGTTTTTATCTGGGGGGCGCTTCGACGATTCGAGGTTATCAGGAGCAGGCAATAGGTGGACGGGATAGTCAGGATTTGCCCCTGGGGGGTAAATATGTTCTGTTAATGAATGCCGAGTTAAGAATTCCTCTCATCTGGATCTTAATGGGCGAGTTATTCGTCGATAGTGGCAATTTGTGGCAGGAGTTTTCGGATATTTCTCATTTTTCTCTCAAAGTGAGCAGTGGTCTTGGTCTGGCAATACTAACTCCTTTTGGACCGATTCGTTTTGATTATGGGGTTAAATGGTTTCCAGAAACAGTGGATGGGAAAAGGGAATCGCGAGATGAATTTCACATAGGAATCTCCTTTGCTTTTTAGATTTTTTTGAAGAGCAAAGTTCTGGCTGATTCATCTTGGCCACCAGAGTCACCGGGGTAATGAACCTCAATTTTTCTATGAAAATATGAAAAGAAATCGGCTAAATTTTGGAATCATTGGGTGTGGGAAGATTGCTGTTAAACGCTACATACCTGTTATGGTCGCTCACCCTGACTGTGTTCGTTTGGTTGCTATCCAGCGACGAAATAAAGAAAAGCTGGAAGAAATTCAGCAGCAATGGAATATACCCCGTGCTTATGAGCGTGTGGAAGACTTATTGAAAGATCCGGAAGTCGAGGCTGTGGTTATTGCTTCCCCTCCCGGACTACACAAGCACCATACCCTTCAAGCGGCTCAAATGAAGCAGATTATAATCGTTGAGAAGCCCATGGCCGGTAGTTTTTCAGATGCACAGGAAATGATTGAAATCTGCAGTATAAAGAATGTTCACCTATGGATTGCCTACTCCTTTCGATTTTGTAAAGCCATTCAACAAGCCATTCAATTAATCAATAAAGGAATGATTGGACAGATATATCATCTTCAGGGAGTTTTCACCGTTCCGGTTTCTCCAAAGGATCGTAGTTGGTTGGAGAAACCCGAACTTGCCGGTGGTGGATCGATCATTGATTTGGGTTCACATATCATTGACATTTTTCGGCAGATTGTTACCTCCTCGGTGGAAAAAGTTCAAAAGATTTTACGTCCTGAATTTAGCACATCGCAAATCGAAAAAGAGGGGCTGGTCCAGATGCTTTTCTCCAATGGAGTGACAGCCCAACTTTTTACCTCCTTTTCTCTGCCGAGACATAAATCGCTGACCATCTACGGTTCCGAAGGAAAAATTTATGTAGAAAATTTTTCGGAAATTAATCAGGAAGTTGTTATCTTTCTGACTTCTGACAATAAAACGGAACGAATAAGAATTCAGAACAGAAATCATTTTGAGGATATGTTGCTGACCATTGTATCTGGTATGGAGAGTCATCTTTTATGTGATGGCAAAGATGGCCTGGAAACCCAGCGGATTATAGACTGGATCTATTCTTAATCCATCATTAACACCATCAAGACAACTAATTGGTGCATAAAGATAATCTTAACAAGAGGAGAAAAAATGAGTTCACAACCGCAAGAACCCACTGTTAAATATGCTCTGATCCTGGGTAGTAGTAGTGGTTTTGGTGCAGCCACTGG
>RFIL01000019.1 GCA_003695285.1 Calditrichota bacterium | reverse complement strand
CCCTGACGAATGTGTTGTAAAACGGTAATCCCTTTTTTGCCGGGTAATTCTCCCATACCAATTGGATGTATAAATTTTTTTAAACTAATTTAATTTATAGATATATGCTTGAGAAAAAAATGAGGGCTATCAGGAGGAAATATGATAATTATCATGTTTTATTGAAGGAGTGGGAACCACAAATTTCACCTCATGAAGTGAGGAAGGGACGATAGGTAATCATAAAAATCGGTTTTGAGGGTCATTTTTGAGATAACAATGGGATGGGATCTTGATTAACAGTTTCAATAAAAATTTGTTGGGCGGATATCTTCTTCCCGTTGGATGGTGTACGTCGAATGTAACTGCCGTCGGGCATACAATCCCAAACGGTAGAATTATCGTGTTCATAAACAGTTAAAATAGCGTTTAATTCTTTCTTAATGGAGTTGTCTAAGATTGGAGCAATGGCTTCCACTCGCCGGTCCAGATTGCGGCGCATCCAATCGGCGGAACCAATGAAATATTCCGGGGAGCCCCCATTGACAAATTCATAGATTCGGCAGTGTTCCAGAAAACGTCCCACAACGCTAAAAACTTTGATGTTCTCCGAAAGCCCTGGTACCCCCGGTCGTAAACAACATAAGCCCCTCACATTCAAAGAAATAGGCACGCCGGCCCGACTCGCTTTATATAATTCCTCGATAATAGCCGGGTCTTCCAGTTGATTCATTTTGGCGCGAATGCCACTGGGGCGACCGGCACGGGCGTGTCCGGCTTCCCGACGGATCAACTTAATAAAATGGTTTCGCATATTATAAGGCGCTACAACGAGTTTACGGTATTGCGTATTTGGCAAGGCTCCGGTGAGTTGGTTGAAAAGGTCTCCTACATCGGCGCAAAGTTTTTTGTTACAAGTCAATAAACCCAGGTCTTCATAAACCCGGGCGGTGCCCCGATGATAATTTCCCGTGCCAATATGCAAATAGCGACATATTTTACCCCCCTCTTCTCGCACCACCAGCGCGATTTTCACATGAGTTTTGAGCTTCTCCACCCCATAGGCTACATGAACCCCCTCTTTTTTTAAATATTGACTCCAGGCAATATTGGGAGCTTCATCAAAACGGGCTGTGACTTCTACCAATACCACCACTTGTTTTCCTCTCCGGGCAGCTTCCGCTAAAGCCTCAACGATTAATGATTGTTTGTGGGTCCGATAAATGGAAATCTTGATAGCTAACACATGCGGGTCTAACGCTGCTGATTGGATAAATTTTAAGGTGGAGGTGTCAAAACAATGATAGGGATGATGGAGCAGGATATCCCCTTTTTTAATCTCCTGAAAAATGGCTTCGGTATCTTCCGAATCCAGGTCTTTTAATCGAGAGTGGGGTTGCGGTTTATGAGGGGGGTAAGAAAGATGTTGAATATTCTCAACATTTATGGAGCTTAAATCATTTAAGTTTAGCAGTGATTCCGTTGTGTAAATGTCCTCAAGTTCAAGGTTCAGTTGTTCAGCCAGCCAGACCCGTAATTCTTCAGGAAAAGTCTTTTCCACCTGCAACGCCACCACCCCGGCAAACCTTCGGGCAATCAATTCATTGGTTACCTGATGGATGAGACTTCCGGGTTCATCCACCAGGTTTTCAGGATATTCGGAAACAGAGGAAGTCTCTCCCTCTACTGCCCGGATAACCCGAAAGGGATAGGCTTCCAATATCTCTGCGGAAGGGAAGACCTGATCCAGATTGGCGATCATGACTTGTTCTAAAGGGACATAGCCCCTGTTCTGAGGTAGGGGAATCCAACGCGGACGATTGGTGGGGACTTCTATTTTCACAAACCGCTTACAATTGTCATGACTATCGCATACCTGAACCGCAAGATTTAAACTTTTGTTAGAAATAAACGGGAATGGATGTTCCGCATCCACAGCTAAAGGGATGATAATCGGATGAACAGATTCACAAAAATAATCTCGTAAATATTTTTTCTGGGTAGTATTCAACTCTTCATAGTTCATTATGGGGATACCGGCTTTTTTGAGTTCCGGCAGGAGATTTTCATTTACTTCATTAGCGAGGGCGTTTATTTGCCGCTGGATTTTACCCCGACAGGCATTTAACACTTGAAGAGGGGTAACACCATCATGGGCCGTTTTGTGTTTGTTTTGTTGAATTAAAGCTTTTAAATTGCTTACCCGCTTCATTAAGAACTCATCATGTAACATACCAATAATACTGGCGAACTTGATCCGCTCCAGCAGAGGGAGCTCCGGTTCTTTTACTTGCTTCAAAACCCGGGAAGCAAAGCTAAGCCAGCTTAAATCTCTGTTGAGAAACCGTTGGTTTTCATGCAAGACAATGGGCGATGTTTTTCCGTTTTTATTCATGGGGCATATTAATTTTTTGGTAAATAGCTAATTAATTTAGCGAAATGTTTGCCTCCTTCATTGGCAATGTAAATAATTCCTTCCGAAGTTATGGCTAACCCCTCAGGTTGAGGGTGAAGTTTCTTGTTGAGTTTGGTAACATTCAGAATTTGACCGTTCCCGGTCATTTCCAGAATAGCCGGTTCATGAGCGGAAAGGATAAAGAAGGTTCCCCTCTGCGGATGTCGTTCAATAGCAGAAGGACTGAAATGTTTTATGTCTGCCTCCCGGGTTATTTTCTTTTCCTGAAAAGTCAGATACGGCTCTGAACTCAATTGATAGTCCCGGAGGGAGAAGGCATAGACAACTTTCATCATTTTATGCCCCTTTTTGATGGAGGCTTTACAGGCCAGGAGTAAACTATTGCTTTCGGAATCATAGGTCAGCCCTTCTACATTATATTTGGAACTCAATCCGGTATGGATTTTTTGATAAGGGACATGTTCTTCTTCTGCGCCTTCGATAAACCGAACAAGGGTGCCGCTACTGGTAACCAGAAAAAGGGTATCCTGTTTAATCGCTATCCCCTCAAAATCTCCGCGGATGACAGGTGAACCGAGATAGAAGCGCTTGAAAGTAAAATCATCCTGTGGAGAAATGATATAAATGGTACCGGATTCATCATTATGAGCCAAAAGACGCCCGTCCTCCGATACAGCCAAACCGGAAACTTCCCTCAAGTCCCGGGGAAGTTGAAATTGTCGATCCGGGTTGCCTATAAAATGGTACCCTTTTATATCTCTGGCAAAAATTCCTCCTAATAAAAAGGCAACCAGTGTAACTGCGATACCCATTTGAATCCGTCGAAGATAACTACTACTTACCCGGAATTTTTGCCTAAACCTGAAATCAGCATACCTGTTGGTGTTCATGGCAAATCCTTTAAGAGCTTCGGGTGGTGACGGATTTTACCGGTTTCAACTCCACCGCACCAACAGCAGGTTTCCCGTTTTCCAGAAGCATTTCGGCAAAACCATAGGGATCGATGGTATCATCTAAACGCACCAGAAATTGAAGGGTACAGGCGTTTACGGAAGGTACCGGTATTACTTCCGTAAGTCGCCATTGTTTAGCCGCCTCTGTGAGAATTTTTTCTACTTTTTTAAGGGCTTTCTTCTCATCACTGGCATGAACCAGCAGGAGGTGTTTATAATGTCGGGTTTTTTTCATCTGGCTGTTGGCCAAAATGTATTTTTCCAATTGAAGGGCACGCTCCACAACGTTGGAAATTTGTTTATGGGTTAGTTTTTTGATCAACTCGGTGTCACCCAACACAATGGTGGTCTTTTCATCGCCCGGAATTAAGGCATCTGCCAAATGAACGGGTTTACCGGTACGAGTTACATCCCGATAAATATAACCCACATCAAATTTCCATAAACCCAACACCACGATACAGAATATCAGAGTTAAAACTGCAGCAATGGAAAAGGCCTGGATTCCGGCAGCCAGTCCAATACCAATGGCAACAAAGGCAAAGACTGCATCTTTTACATCTCTCAATGTGGTTCGGAATCTTACGGCCGCCACTATTCCACCCAGTGCAAATGCCAGGGCAAGGTCTCCAAATACCACCAATACCACCCCGGTTACGGCAATGGGAAGCAAAATAATCATCTGAACCACTTCCCTTTCATAACCCAATCGTTGTTTACTGATAGTATAAATCCATGCTACCGGAATTGCCAGTAATATCGATACCCCCATAGAAATCAGCGTGGTAATCAAGGCACCCAGTTGCCCGGGAATATTGCCTAACCATTTCCGGGATTCTATTATGTCTTTTTTGCTTGAGGATAGTTCTACCAGTTTATTGCTTTCAGTAGTGATTTTAAACATTTCGGTGAAAGTCGGAAACATCTTCATCAGCATCCAGCTCAGAATCATCAGGATGATAAAATAAAGGGCAAGGCGTATTATCGCCGAATGCCATACCCGGGTTAAAATGTCTTTTAGTATGTTATCTTTTTTATACATATTGATACCTCTTTGTTTAGAAAACCGACTTGTTATTTGGAATCAAACCTGGTATCTCCAAAATCTCCCCTCTGCCTCAGAGAAATCTTTTGCTACCAGTTTCCTTTTAAATTTTGTAAAAGAATTAATTCCCCTCCGGAATCTGCCTGGAATAAATAATTTTTCCCTGTTGCCCATCCGTGTCTTTCTCTACAACCGAAAGGTAGATCCGCCCATCCCGGAGAAAATCCAGTTGAATAAATCCATGCTCTTCATGAGCAAATAAGGTGTCATCTCCATCACCCACAGGAGATAATTTAGCCCCGGAACCGCTTATGACGATGTAATGTACATTTCTTCCTTTTAAGATTTGCAAATTATGTTCATGACCTGCTGCATAAATAAGCGGTTTGTGAGGAACATTGGCAAAAATTGAATTGAGGGAGTCAATAAGTGCCTGATATTTACCGGAATTTAAATCCTGAGAGTTGTTAAACACATATTTCCGGAATAAAGGATAAATCGAGCCAATCCCGGGTAAAGGAATATAAGCCCATTTTACAAAATTGGTCAGGGGGAAAATGTGGTCTTTTAAAGTGAAAAAGCCACCGTGAGGTCCATGAGATGCGAGGGGATGATGAGCAATAATGATGGTTTCCCGGTTCTCGGAATTTGCTAATAAAGAGCGGAGTCGTGCAAAAGCTGCTTTCTGAACGTCTTTTCGAGTATGATGTGAATTTAATGAATCGCAGGAAGCAGTGCCGACTTGATAGGAGTGTAACCACCACTGGGTGTCCAGGGCAATAATTCGGAGCACACCGCTGTCATACACATCCGGCCCCGGACATCCAGCCCTGTCAGGAAGAAATTTGACATTCGGACCGTAATGGGTAATTACAAAATCTCTCTCTCGCTTAATGACCTGGAGACCTTCTCGTTTGCCTCCATGCCAATCATGATTTCCGGGAATCATAATTCCGGTTGACAACCTCCCGCTATCACTTTTAAACCAATCTAATTGGGTTCGTAAGATTGCTTCCTTTTCTTTCCGAGCAATTGAGCTTTCTTTCGGCAAACCCTTTTCGTAAACATTATCACCCAGGAAAATAAGGAGTGTTTTGCGAGGAAGTTGGGAGGCAATTTGAAACATCAACTCCACGGTTGTATTGGTACGACCCTTGTCCCACATCCCGGCATCACCAATTAAGAGTACTCGCTGGGCAATCATGTCGGGTGAAAATTTGGGTAATTCATTGATCAGGATTTCTTGGGGAGAGTATGGTTCGACATGACTGCAACTCGACGTGGACCAAAATACTACCAAAAGAAATAAGGAAACTACTCTCAAGAAAAATGGATACATTTTGATCTCAAAATATTATGAAGCTGGTAACACATTGGGGTTTTGAAAGAATGCCTTTTTTTGCCTACATTTCAATATATAACTTTACCCTTAACATCCCTCTCTTGTCGGTACATTCCTGGGCATAGAGGTTGAGTTCAAGAAAGTCAGGCTTTTGTATTAATCATTTTTTCATAGAGCTGAAGTGTTACCGACCCTGTTTAGGTTAAAAATTATATGAAAATATATATGCCACATGATTTATTGAATATTTTATTTGCATAAATAAATTAAGTGTAGCATGAGGGTGCAGTTGTAATTCAACTTACATATAAAAGATAGATCTTCAAGTAATTTGACAGGCTAAATAAATTTTTCTTGGTTGGACAAAACGACCGTTTAGTTTATCAGGTCAGACCCCCAATGAAAGGTGCAAAATGGATTGGAAAAGGGTAACCTCAAAAATTTGAACCCTAATCTCTTCATCCCATTTGGGTGGTAAAAAAGACTTTCTAATTTTTTCACAACATGAAGCTTTCAGATGCCATGATGACCCCCCAAAAATCAGTCGTAGAATCAGAAAAAAAATCTTACAAGTTTCTGGGCGGAAAAAAGAAGGTTTTTTATCTGCTAATCTTCTTCGCAATCGTGCTCTATCCTCTGGAATCTCAAGCCCAGAAAAAAATGTATCCATTAGGGGAGCGGTTGCATCGGTCCGTGCCCCCTCCTGGAGCGAAAACCCACCGATTAGTTCCGGGTGAACGGTTTAGAGCGGGATGGTTTAAACGGTTTTTATTTGGAAACGGTTATCGAAAACTCTGGACAACTCCCCTGGAAGTTCCCGTGTTGTATCCGGACAGCGTTGGTGGAGGCTTAATCCCCATTCGTCCCGGAGGTTTTGGTCAAACGGTATCCCTTCATTTTAAGGGCAATGATGGGCGTCGGTATGTGTTTCGTTCCCTGGATAAGGACCCTTCTAAAAGATTGATGGAGGAATTTAAAGACACCTTTGTAGAAGAAGTTATCCAGGATCTGGTTAGTGCCCAGCTTCCCGGCGGTGCTTTGGTGGTAGACCCTTTACTGGAAGCGACTCACATCCTCCATGCCAAACATAAATTGGTAGTTCTACCCGATGATAGCGCCCTGGGAGAGTTTCGCAGCGTCTTTGCCGGGTTAGTGGGGACATT
>RFIL01000572.1 GCA_003695285.1 Calditrichota bacterium | reverse complement strand
GCACGGTATCCACTTCCACCCGGTAGCCCAGCAACTCGTATTGCAGCAGGTATTCCCCGGGCGGTAATCGCAGGTAATAAAAGCCGTCCTGATCGGTGGCAGCCCCATAGCGGGTGCCGGGCACGGTGATATTTACAGCCGGTAAGGGTCCTTCTTTGCTTCTCACAAACCCTTCCACCACACCGTATTCCTGGGAAAATAAGGGCAGCATCAACAAAAGCATCCAGATTGTGAAGAATCTTTTACGCATGGGCATTCCCGTTAAAAGATAAACGTAATACCAAACAGGTAGTTGTGAAAGGTATCGCGAATTTTCTCACCGTCAATCCGGATAATGCGCGGCTCGTATTCGGCGTGGATAAGAAAACTGGCCGCCCGGAAAGCCAGACCCACCCGGGCATACGCTTCCCAGCCGGAAAGGGTTTTGCTGCCGTCTAAAAAAATGGTGTCTCTCTGGTAAGAAATTTTGCTTTTGGTTAGCGGCGAATAAAAACCTCTCGCCGTAATGTTCAGATTGGAGAGGAAAAAAAGCGGGTAACTGCCCTGCAAACCCACACCGCCACTCCAAATTCGATACCGGAACCGGAGTTCGGGTAATGGGTCGGGTGGCAACCCGGAGACATAACCTCCGGTAAAAGAGGTCTTGCTATATCGGATTTCTATAAATGGGGTTAAGTGATATTGCGGTATGAGCATGTAGCCGGCCGAAAAGTGATAAGAGGATAACGTGGCATCCACCGGGTAGACGGTATCACCATCCACTTTTTTGAGCGGAGCGCTGAAATCCGCGATGGTTAATTCGCCGGAGAAGGCTTTATAATCCCGGTATTGGAAATTCAATTGCCAATTATTGTATGAGAATTCCAGACCGAGAGACAACATCAACTCGGATGAGAAATCAAACCGTGGTTGAATGGACCGGGATTGCCAGATACTGCCGTCCAGCTCCAACAACGCCCCGGAGCGATTGTTCCAATCGGTGGAGACTAAGCCCAGGGATACCTGAGGGTGGAGTTGTTTGAAATCAATGGCGTGGGTATAACTGGGTAGAGATACGAAAAGGAGCATGAGAATAATAATTCTCCACGGTAGTCGTTTCATAAGCATCTCCATCAATCTAGGTTAATGATAAGAAAATGTTAAGAAGGGGGGAAAGAAAATCAAGAGAAAATTTTTTCTCATTCCTGGGTTTTATTCGGCTAATTTGCAAAATCACAGGGCAACCTTTTCAAGGTCTTTGCTCTCTCAACGAACTAATCGGAATCGGGGTAAGCTGTAGCCGATTTAATATTTTGATTAGTCAACAATAAACCTAACCGAATCAGCAACTACACTTCCCAACACACCATAACCGTTGTTTAACCCAACGCGATCAACATTTTCAATGTAATGTTTAAAAAAATTACGGTCAAAAGCCAATACTTTAATACGATACTCCCCTGGATAGTCAAGTTTTACCATCAAATCCCCGACCGTAGTATCCGAAGTTTCCGCCAACAATGTCTCCCTTCCTCGCTGTATCAATGTCGAATCGGGTGACCAAATAGTAGGCGAATATAGAAAAATTCGATAAAGTTCGGCATGCGCAGAAACTTCCCATGAGATGGTCAAAGACACATCTTGGCCATGTTGAACATGTTGATCTTCTACTGGAGAAATTATCCGAAATTCACCTGGGATTATAACATTGCCTTGTATTTCCATATCCTCAGTTTTCACCCATAACTTATATGATTCCCCGGGATGAATGAGTGTTGAATCAGTTTGTAAGACAAACTGATGATAGTTACCTTCCATCACATTCACCCTTTCAATCCGGAAATCATACTGGTGATCATTTTTGAGGATAGAGACACTTGCCGTATAATAAAACAGTGGTTCTAAAATCTCTATTAAATGTGCTTTCCCTCCAGACTGAAAAATATCTGTTGAATATTTTGTTGTTCGATGAACAAAAGCAATTTGTTTTTTCGAGTTAGCCTGGAGAACACAAAGTACGCTTACAGACTCATTGAATTCCGGTGCAGGACTCTGTTGACAGGCAATTGAAAAAAACATTAAAAACAGAATAGTGCTGACAAAATACATGTCTTTTTTCTTAAAGTTCATCTTTTATAACTCAGGTTTATCGTTGGGACTAATGGGAGATTAAACTCATTGTTTACAGAGAACTTATCATAATAAAGAGGATTTTTGTGATTGTAGATATTGAAGATTTGAAATCTAAGTTCCCATGTATGATTCTTTTTGTTCCCCCACTTTTTGACGATTCCAATATCCAGACGATGATAGGCGGGAAAATGCGCTGAATTAATATCTCCGTAAATAGTTTCAGGAACCGGAAGGGATGAAGGATCAATAATTTTTGTTCGAACACCAATGACGGGAGTATAGGGTAAGCCGGAAGTTAAGAAAAAATTACTGCTAAATTCCCATCCTTTTGGGAAAGAAAGCGTTAAAACGACCTTAAGACTGTGTCTTCGTTCATAACCTGCGGGGAATGGAAAACTTGTTTTTACAATTGATTTGCTGTAATTATATCCAACCCAACCATTAAATAAGCCCTTTTCTTTTTTCACAAGCAATGAAAATCCGGATGCAGTATGTGGATATCGTTTAAAGTGGGGAAGTTCATTCATGACTGTTGGGATTCGAAACAATGATTTATGATACAACACAATCTCCCCGAATAAATTTGGTTGGATTCGAAATTCTATTTTGCCCACATAATGATTTGCTTTTAATGGTTGGGTTCCATCTTGCCTGTCGGAAACAAATAGAACCGAAAAAGGTCTTATTATTGTTTTGCCATCATTCTGTTTTAACGTATACATATATTGATAATAAGTGCCATAAGAAAATTGAAAATTAACGATGGGATTAACAACATAGCGAATAGAGAAACGGGGTTGCCAATCAATATTCTCCGATAGAGACGAATAAGTGGCTCTTACAGCAGGAATAATAAACAATTTTTGATTTAACCGGAAGTTGTCTTGAAAGAAAAGTGCATAGAAAATCGGTTTTTTTCGATACCTGTACTCTGGTGGAGCATAGTCAAAAAAAGCGTTTTGAGGGGGATCGATAAAATTTTCCAAATCATAGGCATTAAATATCCGCCATTGGTAATGAATGGAAATTTGCTTTAAGTCAAACCCGGATTGGAATACATGATTTCCAGACTCTAAAAATAGATGTCCCTTCCATCCCTGAGTTTGAACATAATTGTCCACATTAATCTGTTGACCATTACTTCTATCGTTTTGCGCATTCATAACACTTTGTGATAAATAAATTTGAGATTCCAGATAAAATATCTTTTTGAGTACCCTTTTCCACTGTAACGAAAGTATCCAATTCCCCCAGGATGGAGCTTTGGGAGAAATATTCGTATTTTTTAGAACATCCTTCGAGAAAAGGGTACTTAGAGCAAAAAAATTATTCTTTCCAAAAGAAAAAGAATAATTTCCCTGAATATCATAGAAATAATAAGCATTAGGTTCTTTTATAATCCGACTAACCACATCAAAATATGTGCGCCGGGCGGCGATACCCAGGGTGCCTTTCCCTAAAGGGAATTGTGTAAACACTTTAGAATTTAGTAGACCTATTGATGCTTTAAACTTTTTTGTTCGGGATATCTCGGTTCGGGGAATGATATTAACAATTCCGGAGAGACCTTCTCCAAAAGCGGCACCATATCCGGCAGGATGTAGATCGATTCGTTCAATATTATCCATATTAAAAGTACTGAATAATCCCCCCAGGTGATATGGATTAAAAACCGGTACACCGTCATATAATATCATTGTCTGATCAGAATTCCCCCCTTGAAGATAAAGTTCTCCACTATAATCGTTGATGGAAGTTATCCCCGGCAGATATTGCATTGCTCGAAAGGGGTCTGCTTCCGCAAATATCGGAATTTTATTCATCATTGGTATGGAGATACTGTGCACCATGGGATTTAAGTTACTTTTAAATCTTTCTGCAACAACGAATACTGTTTCTCCCCTGTATACAATTGGAACCATTAGGAACTGTTGATAAAACCTGGTAACGTTTAATGGTATATGGATGGTATCCGAAAATTCTTGATACCCCATCATTTTCAATTTTATTATATGGTTTCCAGGGGGGACGGTAATCGCAAATTCCCCTCTTTTGTCACTAATTGCATGTAATGTGGTATTGGAAATGAATATCTCGACTCCTTGCAGGGATTGGCGTGTTTCGCGATCCAAAATCTTTCCGGAGAATTTTATCTTATTCTGTGCACTTACATCTATTTGATACAATACAACAATTAAAAAAATGAACCAGAAATTTAAATTTACAAAATATTGAACTCTCATCTGTAAATTACTCTCATTTCTCGATTTCTTGCGAATGGGGAAGATTGTTCATAATTATTTTCCCCATTCGCCTTAAGTTTCATGACCTTACTCAAATCCCTTTTGTGGACATGTGAAGCTACTGAGGTAAATTTATACTGTACGGATTGCAATTATTCATACGTATAAACCAATCGAACATTAACATTGTTCTCATGATTATGGTCACCATCACCGATATATTCCCTTTCAAACCCATCTACAATAATAAAATACGTGTCTTGCTGACCACCATCAATATCCCATTGATTATTATACAAATCATCTCCAAACGTTAAACCACCATCATCTTCCCAAAACTCAACCCGTAAATCTGAGTCAACATGGCTATAAGAAGAAAATAGATAAAGGGATAAATTTGAATATGTCCCTTCTCCATCATGGAACTCGTTGTACCAATTATTTCGTGTCCATAAATATAACAACCCATGATCATTATCATATTCAACATCCCCACCAATTGCATTTCCTTCTTTTACCATTGTATATAATTCTGGTGCTCCGGCTGCCCATGGCTCCTTATCATGAATCATTACAAGGCGGGTTAATTTTAATCGCCAGGAGGGATCATTATTCCCACCCCCTCCTCCACCACCGCCACAATCCGGTGGGCAAGGTAATGGTTGGTTGGGTATTATATGCATTCCTCCATGTTCACAACGTGAGATTACCAGAACCGGATCTTCCGGTGGGGTTTTAGCATCCAATAATCGCTTCTCCCCGCTAAGGGTGTAAGCGGTAATGGTTTCCCATTCGGTATCATCTAACGTAAGTGGGGTATAAGCCACCAACAGTTCACCCTTATTCTCCAGCCATTTCTCCCGATGTTCCGGCACCGGAAAATAGATGTCAATCATCGGCTCAATTTGAGTTACCATTTCCCGAATACGGTCCTCACTCAATGTGATTCTCTTTTGACCTTTTTGAAAACGTAGGTTAGAAGTCGCTATTACCTGGGCAATCGTTTTCCCTTCCGGCGTCAATGTATTCAGCACCAGGCTGCCAAAATTTACAATATTCTCCCTTGTTTCCGCAACTTTTACTTTG
>RFIL01000130.1 GCA_003695285.1 Calditrichota bacterium | reverse complement strand
GATGTCTACCAGCTGGAAATTTTGCGGTAATAAAGGCCCAACATTCGAAAAACGATCCACAGACCATTTATTGAGGGATACCAGATACTTACCATCCGGATGGACATTGTCACCCTCTGCGACAGCGATATGTCCAACATTGTAATGCACAGAAACCTTATCCACAACCTGCCAGGGTTCACGACCATGTTTCTCAGCCCAGGGGCCACCTAATGTCCATCGGGCAACCGCACTTTCCAGAAAGAGACTGGTATAGGCATAACCATTGGGATCAAATTGGGTGTGCAATGGCCCTAATCCCAGTTCTACCTGCGTCTCCATAACTGCATCATAATTGAGGATAGGCACTCCGTATTCATCTTTACCGGAATAATTTTTCTGAGCGATGGCTTCTTTAATTTTGGTAAAGTTGTAAACGGTAGCATGAGGGTCCAGCTTTCCGGAGACCACCAGGTAATTCCCATCAGGGCTTACATCAATTCCGTGGGGGCTTTTGGGTTCAGGAATAAAGTGAAGTACTCCTTCAGCAATTTGAGTGGAAAGCGTTAAAACATTGAATTGGTTAATTTTTTTCGCTTTGCCAGCTTTCACAAGTTCCACCGCTTTTTTCAAATTAATAACATGCAGATAATCCATATCCCTCTGGGAGGCACCGGCTTCAAAAGGAGGATTTCCCTCTTCAACGCCCCCGGTACTCATTTCCGTGTTAAAGGAGTTCAAAAAGACCCAACCTTCACTTACCAACTTACCGGCATCTGCTAAATCCTGCCAGTAGGGAGGTAATTCCAGTGCAAAGGATTCTTGGGGTAAAATCCGACCTTTTTCCCGATCAAATTTCCAGAAGGTAACCATTCCCCGATATTTTTCCTTGTATTCATCAAGGGAAGCATACGTACCGGTCCAGGGCATCCCGTATTGACCACCTTCAATAACCCATTCGGTATTAGGAGTTACCATCGTTCCGCCATGGTCACTCAACGTGAGCGGGTTTTTGAGAATTTGTTTCGTTTCGAAATCCTTCAAATCGATGACCGCAATCCGAGCATTGGCCTTGTCATTGATAAACAGGAATTGACCGTCATAATCGCCATTGGTTTCAGAGAGCGCCGGATGGTGGGTATCCCCCCAGGTAAGCTCTTTTCCATTAACATTGCCCGCTTTTAAGATTGCCCGGGTCTCATCAGAAAAACCCCAGCCCTGCCAGGGTTCCGGGGTAAAGACACCAATGACTTTTAAAAGCCGCATGGAGGGAACCCCAATGACCAAAACCTGGCCAGAATGCCCACCGGAAGCAAACATCATGTATTCATCATATTTTCCGGTGGGGAGGTAGGTTTTCGCAGCAGCGACCAAGTCAGCCGGGGTTAATCCACGTGCTTTGGCGATAGCATTCAGGTCTCCTCCTACGGTTGTGGCCTGTTGCTCACCTTTGCCACACATTATTAAAAAAAGAAAGCCCAGGAGTAAAAATACTCCAGTGAACCATTTTAGTGAATTACTTCTCATAACACCTCCTACTTTTAGTTTTAAGGAACTTAAAAGATTTAGTGAGTACTCCCTCCATTATCTTTCCAGGAAATTCGGAAATTTTCGATCAAAAATTTTTCATTGATATTCTTAAGGGTGGTGTTTGCAAAAATTTGATATAAGGCATCCCGTTTGGGTCCCCATTCATCGTGGAGGGGGCAAGGGCGTTCCGTACCACAACCCGGTAAGCCCAGGATACAACTATTGAGGGATTCCTCACCATCAATTGCCTTGATAATTTCAAGGATACTGATATCCTCCGGAGCTCGGGCTAAAGTTATCCCTCCCTTTGGCCCTCGGTATGAAATCATGATGCTGTTGCGGGTAAGCTTTTGTAAAATTTTGGTTAAAAAATGAAATGAAATTCCTAATGCGTCAGAAATTTCATTAATTGGGATAAATTCTCTCTTCCCCTGGTATAGTGAGACATAAAATGTAGCGCGAATCCCGTAAATACATGCTTTAGAAAATAGCATTTCTTCACCTCAACCATATTTAAGACAAATTTGTCTTAAATATCAAACTGAAAAAAGAATTTGTCAAGAAAAAAAAATTTTATAAGAAAATGTATTCTTCTTTGTCTTTATTTTTTCTAAAATTATAGAATCAATTTGTTCTGGCTGTCTAAAAAAAATGGCCTGAAGAAAGGTGCTACGCGATCGAAGAATGCTTCAGGCCATTGAAGAAGAGGTATGGCTTCTATGGGTGTTGATGCAAAAGTCCTGGTTGTTGAACAGTGAGCATTTTCTTGATTTGATCCAGTAATTCCACTTCGTCAATTGGTTTTAAAATGAATTCAATCTGCTTATCTTGAATAAGACAGTCGATATCCTCTTGAAAATTATCTCCGGTTATAATCAAAATCGGGATTTTGAATTGATTTTTTCGAATCTGATGGATGAGTTCACATCCGGACAAACCTGGCATAATAAGATCGGTAATTATCAGGTCAACAGTATCACCGGTCAATTGAGATTTTTTAAGTATAGATAGCGCTGTAAAACCTTCACGGGCAATGGTAACCCGATAGTTGGATGCATCTAAAATAAATTCCAGAGATGAAAGCAAATTCTCTTCATCATCAACGACTAAAATATGTTTTTTCCGGTGATTCATAAAATTCAGTCCGCCGTGATTATTGATTCAACTGGTTATTAGTAATTCAAAAAGGATGCCATCATATTTTTTACTTTCTTCTCAATTTGATTTTATTCGACTTATAGGTAAAGTTTTTTGCGAAAGCTTTTGAGGAGGGGAATGCCACATGAAATCTGAGGAAAAAAT
>RFIL01000129.1 GCA_003695285.1 Calditrichota bacterium | reverse complement strand
TTGGGGATTATAGCTCACCAACCAGATGTTCATCCTGCGGGAAAGAAGTCGTTTTCGGTGAAGTTGAATGTCCACTAAAGATTGTTCCAGGTCTTCCACTTTTTTGTCAGGGAATAGCTGAACAATCAATTCTCCTTCGCGGTACTCACCCTGAACCGATTGTGCGGATAAGGGGAGAGCTAAAAATGCAACGAGACCGACCCATAACCATCGAGATAAATTCATAAAGCCTCCTTAAGGTAGAAATTTAATGGATCAATGTATTCACAATTTTAAGCCTGAGAGTCTATTTGCTTCATGGTGAAATATTCTCTGTTGAATCTGGTTGGCGTATTACGTATTCCGCATCACCCCTCTCCCCACACTAAAACACCGGAAATACCGCCTTGCGGGTGTCGAAGCGATGGAGGCCAAAGGAGCGAGCGATATCATACGCCTGCTGGAGTTCACTATATGTAATGCGTCGATTTAACTCCGGATAGTGTTTGTAACCCACTTTTCCCGCCGGATAATACTGCCCCATGATATTGACGTAGGTATCTCTGGATATTTCTTCCGCCAGGAATTTCATAATGTGACGGGTTTCCTCCAGACCATCGGGCATCACCAGGTGCCTCACCAGAAGCCCTTTCACCGCCAGACCGTTCCGGTCAAAGGTCAGGTCTCCTACCTGACGATGCATCTCTTTAAATGCAGCGCGGGCCGCTTCCGGATAACGCTCGGTCTTCAAATAGCGTTTGGATTTTTCCGGGCTCCAGTATTTAAAATCCGGCATGTAAATATCCACTATCCCTTCCATTAATTTCAAACTCTCCAGTGCATCGAAAGCGCTGGTGTTGTAAACAATGGGTAAACGCAATCCCCTCTCAATGGCAATGGGCATGGCTTCCAGAATTTGAGGAACCACGTGTTCCGGGGTGACCCAGTTGATATTATGGCAGCCTCGTTTTTGGAGCGAGATCATCATCTCGGCCAGTTCTTGAGGAGTGACTTCTCTTCCCGCCGGCTGTTGACTGATGTCAAAATTCTGACAGAAGACGCAGCGAAGATTACACCAGGCGAAGAAGATTGTCCCACTTCCATTCCACCCCCGCAGGCAGTCTTCCTCACCGAAATGCGGAAAATAGCTCGACACCCGGGCATAGCGTCCCGTACGACAGACCTTCGTTTCATCCTTCATCCGATTAATCCCACACTCCCAGGGACAGGCTTTACAATTCTCCAGCTCCTTTTTAGCTGCTTCTACCCGGCGAGACAATTCACCGCTTTCATAGAGTAATATATAATTGGGTTGGTAATTATCCGGTGCATAAATCATGGATACATCACCTCATTTTGCTCCTTCATTGGAAGTTACAAACCCTTTGTTAGCGGGTAAATGGTTTTCAGGAAAGAACCGTTAAGATAAAAACGGTTCCAGCTTTTCCTGAACGTCGCTTAAATCATTGTGAACGGTTACCGGTTGGTGGGTTACTGCCTGCATAACGCCATCAATGTCTTTTAACCCATGTCCGGTTACCATCACCATCACCCGGGCATCGGAGGGCAGAATTCCCTCTGCAATGGATTTTTTCAACCCGGCCATGGCGGCGGCTCCGGCAGGTTCCGCCATAATTCCCACCTCTCGCGCCAGGATGCGGATCGCTTCCAGAATGGCTTCATCAGAAACGGCAATGAATTGCCCATCGGATTCCCGAACCGCCCTTAGTGCTTTAATCTGATCTCTGGGCATCCCCACGGAGATACTATCCGCCAGGGTTCGGGGTTGCAGAGGTCGACATTCCTCCCGGCCCTCTTCCCAGGCCTGAACCAGTGGAGCGCTCCCTTCCGCCTGCACCCCCATCATCCGGGGAAGTTTCTCTATCAACCCCAGTTGATACAGTTCTTTAAACCCTTTCCACATCCCCTGAAAGATGCAACCATCTCCTACTGAGACAAACACATAATCCGGAGCCTTCCACTCCAATTGTTCACAAATTTCTAATGCGGCGGTTTTTTTTCCTTCCCCCAGATAGGGGTTAATGGCCGTGCTGCGGTTATACCACCCCCACTTTTCCGCAGCTTGTGTACAGAGGTCAAAGGCTTCATCATAAGTCCCTTTGACCTGAATCACCGTGGCACCAAACAACAGCAGTTGCGCCACCTTGGCACGAGGCGCTGTTTCCGGAACAAAAATAATGGTTTGCATATCGGTTAATGCAGTGAACAAAGCCCAGGAGGAAGCGGCATTTCCCGTGGAGGCAGCGGTGACCACGGGCACCTGCTTTTCCAGCGCCTTGACCACCGCGACGGAGGAAGCCCGATCTTTTAACGAAGCACTGGGGTTGCGGGTATCATCTTTTACAAACAATTCTTTTATCCCCCACTCCTCTGCCAGTTTTGAATTCCGATAGACAGGAGTCCAACCAACAGCAAGGGGGAGAATCAACTCCGGTTTTTCGATTGGTAATAAAGGTAAGTAACGCCAGTGGGTATAATTGGTGTTCTGTTTTAGTTTGGTGGGAGTTAACTCCCTGCGAATAAGATCATAGTCATAAATCACCTCCAGGGTACCATGGAGGGGACCACAATCAGGACAGGTGTACTCCACCCCACCATCCCGGGGATAAGTTTTCTCACAGGAAACACACTGCAGGTGAACAATATGGCTCATGTATCTCTTCCTTGATATTGGGTTAACGATCATCACTCGATTCAAATTTAGAATGGGAGCTCGTCTCTCGCTTTCTTACTGCCTCTCAAAGAGGGTACCTGGTTAAAACGGTCCCTGAATTCCGGATCACAGACGCTTAGAACATCCCCGTTCTCAAGATAAACTTTATCCCAATCCTCCGGCAGAAATCCGGTTGGGTCTATCCATGTTGAACAATCGAAACGGGTAATGACATACATATCCACAAAATTGATTAAACTGTCTCCATCAACA
>RFIL01000128.1 GCA_003695285.1 Calditrichota bacterium | reverse complement strand
TTCAACGGGATTCACATCCCGGGAAAATTTGTGTCACACCCCACAGGGGCATCGTCTAACGGGGTTCTATACAATACCTGAATCCTTCCTTTCCCGGGGCTCACGCCCCGGGCTAACCTGTGTCGCCCCCAGAGGGGCTTTTAGAAACGGGGCGAATGGTTATTCGCCCCTACGAAAAATATTGGTAATTTATATCGGCATTTGGTTTTTGGCATTTGGCATTTTTTCCTCTGTGGCCCTCGGTGGGCCCACGGTTAAACTTTTTGGTCCTTTTCTATAAACCGGGCGGACACACAGGTCCGCCCCTACAATTAAATCGTTAAACCATGATTACCCATTACCGATTATCCTATTACCGTTTTTGTATTTCTCTGTACCCCTCGGTGGGCATCCGGTGATCCTCTGTGTTCCTTTCTCCCAGAAGGACAATAATTGTATCTCCCCTTTTTTCCGGCACTTTTTTTGCTTATTTTAAAATAATAAAACTGGAATGAAATATGATGGGTGTCATATTTGACATAAAAAAATTTGCGGTCCATGATGGTGATGGTATCCGTACCACCATTTTTCTGAAAGGATGCCCGCTGAATTGCTGGTGGTGTCACAATCCGGAAAGCCGAAATCCCGAGATTGAAGAGTTCCACATTCCTCAAAGTGGCAATCATTCCGGCGAATTCAAAAGAGTCACCATTGGTCGGTCGGTAAAGGTGTCCGATCTCCTCAGAGAAATTGAAAAAGATATCATTTTTTACGATACCTCCGGAGGCGGAGTTACCATCTCCGGCGGCGAACCGCTGATGCAACCCCGTTTTCTGAAAGAATTGCTGCAAGGAATCAAAGAAATGGACCTCCATACCATCGTGGATACCAGCGGATACGCCCAGTGGAAACACTTCGAAGCTATTGTTCCTTACACCGACACTTTTTTTTATGACATAAAAGTCATAGATTGTGACACACATGTCACACACACAGGAGTACCCAACGATCTGATTCTGGAAAATCTGGAAAAATTGATGGATGTCCATCAGGATATCCGCATCCGAATCCCGCTGATTCCGGATGTTACCGATACCGAAAAAAATTTACATGATATCGGACAGTATTTATCCCAATTTAAACCCCTCAGGCGGGTGTACCTGATTCCATTCAATCCGCTGGCCAAAGCCAAATACCAGCGTTTCGGATATCCCGATAAGGTTAAGGATTTTCAGGTACAAAGTCCGGAAAAACTGAAAGAATGCACTGACATTTTATCAACCTACAATTTGAACGTCTTTATAGAAAATTAGGAGGCAATCATGACCGAAAGGATTCAAAAACTCAGACAGCAAACTCTGAAAGCGCAGCCGACTATCTCCCATGAGCGGGCTGTTTTGCTGACTGAATTTTATCAATCCGGAATTCCGGACAGAGTGTCCATTCCCGTGGCAAGAGCCATGGCTTTCAAATACATTATGGAGCATAAAAAACTGTATCTGGGAGAGGGAGAATTAATTGTCGGTGAACGCGGTCCCGAACCCAAAGCCACTCCCACCTATCCGGAAGTGTGCATTCACAGTCCTGAAGATCTGCATATTCTGAATACCCGGCCCAAGCTCCCCTATAAGGTATCCGAAGAAACGTTCCGCATCTTCGAAGAAAAGGTGATTCCCTTCTGGCAGGGACGTTCCATGCGGGAACGCATTTTTCAGGAAGTGGATCCTGAATGGAAAGATGCCTATGAAGCCGGTGTTTTCACCGAATTTCTGGAACAGAGGGCTCCGGGACATACCGTACTGGATGATAAAATTTATAAAAAAGGCATGCTGGATTTCAAAAAGGACATTGAAAAGGCCATCCGGGAGCTGGATTTTTACAACGATCCGGAAGCGCTGGATAAACGTGAAGAATTGAAAGCCATGTCCATTGCCATTGACGGAATTCTGATATTGGCCAGGCGATATGCGGAGCTAGCGCTGGAATTGGCTGAAAAGGAAACCAATCCCCATAGGAAGAAGGAACTGATCCGAATTGCATCCAATTGCAATTGGGTTCCGGCTCATGCACCACGGGATTTCTGGGAAGCGTTGCAATATTACTGGTTCGTTCATGTGGGGGTGATTACCGAGTTTAATACCTGGGATTCATTCAATCCGGGACGTCTGGATCAACACCTGTTTCCATTTTATCAGAATGATTTAAAAGAAGGGCGTTTCAACAAGGATTTTATAAAAGAATTGCTGATGGCTTTCTGGGTGAAATTCAACAATCAGCCGGCACCGCCCAAAGTGGGTGTTACCGCGCAGGAAAGCAATACCTATACGGATTTTGCCCTGATTAATCTGGGTGGGGTCACCCCGGAAGGTGAAAATGCCGTCAATGACCTTTCCTATCTGATTCTGGATGTCATTGAAGAGATGCGGCTCTTGCAACCCAGCTCCATGGTGCAGATCAGTAAAAAAACGCCTGACCGCTTCCTGAAAAGGGCGTTAAAAATCATCAAAACCGGTTACGGACAGCCATCCATTTTCAATACCGATGCCATCATTCAGGAGATGCTGCGCATGGGCAAGGATATTGTGGATGCCCGCTGCGGAGGTGCGTCCGGATGCGTGGAAACCGGTGCTTTCGGGAAAGAGGCTTACTTTCTGACCGGTTATTTCAACATCCCTAAAGTGCTGGAAATT
>RFIL01000127.1 GCA_003695285.1 Calditrichota bacterium | reverse complement strand
GAAGATGTCAATTATAACGGGATACTGGATCCGGGAGAAGACATCAACGATAACGGATTGTTGGATATTGAACCACTGAATGACGATCTGGGCTCAGATGGTCTTGGCCCACAGTTCCTGGAATACACCGGGCCTGACCCGGATGGGACAGAAGCCAATGGGGTGCCGGACCCAGGCGAACCTAATTTCGAATTTACCGATAATGATGAGTCCGATCAGGTCGGGTTAACCTCTTTTTTCCTGCGTAGCACTCAGGCAAATTTTGGTTATGGCGGTAGAAATGACGATCACTATTTCAACGTTGAGACCCTGCCCGGTACTTTCGAAATTATCCCCGGTTACACCCAGGATATTTCCTGGACGTATGGTAGTGGGTATATTCAATTCAACAATAATGAACGAACCCATCGCTATGCAATAGCCCTTCTGTTTGGCAATGACTTTGACGATATTTTAAGAAATAAACGCACCATGCAGGAGATTTACGACAAGGATTACAACTTCGCCAAACCTCCCATTCAACCGTTATTGACAGCTTACGGAGATCATAAACGTGTTTTTCTCAGTTGGGACAGTCGAGCAGAGCGTTCCAGAGATCCGATTTATGGTGAAGATTTTGAAGCATACTATGTATATAAGAGTACAGACCCTACTTTTAACGAAATTAAAACCATCACCGATGCCTTCGGAAATCCGTTATTATTTAAGCCCCTGGCAATATTTGATAAAAAGAACGGACTTAAGGGGCCTCATCCGGTACGGATCGGAAGTGAATTAGGGCCGGAAAGTGACCTGGGAATTACTTACAATATGGGAACCGACAGTGGTCTGGAACACAATTTTGTCGACACCGATGTTACCAATGGGCGCACTTATTATTATGCTGTGGCTTCAATTGATCAGGGATATCATCCGGATTTTTATCCCGATATTTCACCAAAGGAAAATCTGCTACCCATCTCCCCAACCGAATCACCGGTGACGATTCAAATTGATCCACTGGGCCGTCCCATTGCTTTTTCACCGAATACTGCCATGGTAATACCAACTGAGCCAGCCGGAGGGTGGGTAGAACCACAACTGAGTGAATCAGGCATTGAACATGTCTCTGGCTTCGGAACCGGAAAGATAAGTGTTGAAATTTATAACCCATTATTGATTAATGACGGGCATCAATACCGAGTCATATTCGAAGACGATGGTAGCCTGGAACGTTATGATTCGCTGAACTATACCGGCAACCTCAATCGAATGGAAATATACTCTGTCACGGAGAACACCACCCTTGCTGTTATTAATGAACCCCGCAACGAAGATCTCAGTGAGAATTATATAGCTGAAGGTTTCCGGGTGATTCTCTATAATGATACCACCGCTTATGATGAAGAAAAAAGCGGCTGGATTCACGGTAACAGTCAACTGATGGCCACCGATATTTCATCACCCGGGCAGGAATTAATGGTTCCCCGGGATTATGAAATCCGAATTATGGGGATGAATGCCGATACTTCATTTAACCGGCGTCCGGCTAATTTCCAAATCTGGGATGTCACCGATCCCCAAAACCCCTTTAAATTGTCTTTCCTTTATATTGACAATGCACCAGAGTTTGGGGTTCTTGATGAAGGGGACTTAATCACCCTTTTTAACAATCCCACAGAGCGCAAGACATTATGGAGATTTTCCTTCGATTTTCCCGCTGGAATTGATACCAGCGAATGGATTCGCCCACAGGAGGGAGACGTGTTAAAGATTGTTACCAAAAAATCCTTCGACCGGAATGATGTTTTTGAATTTACCCTGGTGGGGAATTCATACAGCAATGAAAAAGCTAAAAACGATCTGGATAACATTTACACGGTTCCAGATCCCTATGTGGCGTTTAATCCTCTGGAAAGAAAAGTATTTAATCCCGATGAAGGTCGGGGAGACCGAAGAATTGATTTTGTGAATTTACCCCGTCAATGTACTGTTAAGATATTTACTTCCTCGGGGCGCCTTGTTCAGACCCTGGAACATAATGCAACGGATGATAACCATCGCTTAAGTTGGGATTTACGCACCAAGGACGGTCTGGAGATTGCCCATGGCGTATATTTCTACGTGGTTGAGGCTCCCAACATTGGTACAAAAACCGGTAAATTTGCAGTCATAAAATAATCAATACGAATCCAACTTAATTACTGATAAAGGTGTTGAACATGAAGAACATAATCATTGCTTTGATGCTAATCGGTCTGTTCAGCAATTTCGTGTTTTCACAAAAGGAATCTGGTGGAACCCAGCTTCGTACTGATGTTACCGGTGTGGGCACCAATGCGGCCACTTTTCTGGAAATTGGAGTTGGCGCCCGGGCTATGGCTATGGGCGGAGCTTATGTGGCCGTAGCTAATGACCCCACCGCACTGTATTATAACCCTGCCGGTATCGTCTGGATGGAAAATATCCAGGTGGAGCTGATGCATAATGAATGGTTGGTGGGAACCAACTATGAATTTATCGGTGCCACCACTCCCCTGCCTATCATGCGCTCATCTCTGGGGTTCAGCCTTATTTTGCTGGACTATGGCGAGCAACCGGTACGAACCGTAGAACGCCCGGAAGGGACCGGTGAAACCTATGGGGCACGTGATTATGCCGTGAGCTTAACCTACGCTCTGGCTCTAACCCCCAATTTTAGTTTTGGGATGAGTGGTAAGTACATTAATCAAAAAATCTGGCATGAATCCGGGGGAGCCCTTGCTCTGGATTTTGGTATTTTTTATAGAACCCCGGTACGGGGCCTCCGTCTGGGAATGAGTGTTCGAAATTTTGGGGGAGAAATCAGTTTAACCGGTCGGGAACTGGATTCCACCAAAGATCCTGACCCCGACAATGAAAATATCGATCGGGTTCCTGTTCAATATAAAGCGGACTCCTATCCCCTACCCCTCTTATTTAAAGCTGGTATTGCTTACACAATGGACTGGGGAGGATTGGGAGAAGTCACCATAACCTCTGATGTCAATCATCCATCTCTGGCTTCAGAAAGCGTCAATATCGGAATGGAATACGGTTATGCCGGTATCTTCTTCCTTCGCGCCGGATACGATAATTTGTTTGATCCTGAAGCAATTAATGGCCTAACCCTTGGAGGAGGGGTGGATTATTATCAACCGGGGCGTATCGGCTTTCGTATTGATTATGCTTATTCCGATTGGGGTCCATTTCAGAGTACTCACAGGTTTTCATTAGGAATTATCTTTGATTGATTTAATGAAGAACCAGCAGTTTAATAGACAGTGGTATTTTTTTCTCCTGTGGCCTGTTCTACTGGGATTCCTGGTAACTGTGGGGATTAGATGTGCCGGAGAAGATTCGGTAAAGGATGAATCTTCCATTGTGCTGGCTCGGGTTGGAGATAAAGTTATCACCGTTGATGAATTTCGTAAAAATTACGAATTGGGCTTTCCTCACCTGAAAATTGGCAAGGATCGTAAACGTTCCTACCTGAACTGGATGATTAACGAGCTAATTCTGGCTCAGGAAGGATATCGTCTGGGATTGGACCAGAGCGAACGTGTTCAACTCTCCGTGGAACGGATGAAACGGGAATTGCTGGTGGAAGCACTCATCCGCGAAAAAATTCAAAAGAATATTTCCGTGACCATGGATGAGATAAAGGAGGCTATCAACAAATCAAAGGTCAGTTTTAAATTTCGGTTCTGGGTTGAATCCTCCTATGCCCGGGCCGTTGAAGTTGCTAATGAAATGAAACAACGCGGCTACGCAGATGTGGTGGGAGATTTAATTCGTGCCCATCCGGAAATCTCACCGGATCCCGCACTTCTGGAAACCGGTTACCTCACCTGGATGGATGTCACCCCGGAAGTATTAAACGCCATCAAAGACCTTCCCTATGGTGATATATCAGAACCGGTCCTGATTAACGGAAAATATTACATTTTTCAGGTGTTAGATATCCGACGTATGGCTGTTACTGAAAATGAATATTACAGCAAAGCCCCTTCTGTGAAAAAGGCGTTATTACAGCAAAAACTTCATCAGGCAGTTGCCACGTACACGACCAATCTGCTGGAAGAAAAAAACATTGTGACCAAAAAACCACTGTTTGACAAACTTTACGATGCTCTTGAGGAATGGAAAGCGAAAAGGGAAAGCCTATCCTCCAATTTTAAGAAGGCTGTTTTATCCGCGGATGAATCTCTTCCCAAATTATCTGCACTTCGAAGTTCGCTCAATGAACCCATGGTAACCTCCACTGATGGAGACATTTCTCTGAACGAATTTCTTGATTATTTTTACCCTGAAAAAATTCCGGCTGAAGTGAAGAATAAACAATCATTACGGATAGAGCTCCACAAACTGGTGGCACTCACCATCAGGGATTACTTTTTGCTCAAAGAAGCCCGAAAAGACCATCTGGAAGAATTGCCGGAAGTAACCTATCAATTAAACCTCTGGAAAGACAAATGGGTGTATGAAGAAATGCGCCACCAACTCCTCAATAACCTCACTGAGAAAAATCGAACTAAATTGACCTATCTGGATACTGCTCTGGATAGTTCCCTGAGCACCTTCCGCGAACATTATCCCATCGAAATTAACGAGGCGGTTCTGGATACCATACAGGTTGTTGATTTTCAAAAATCGCGCTGGGCAGCCGTACAGCTTTTCCGCACCGGAACCAATCATCTTGCTTATCCCATTGCCGATCCACTCTGGACTGCCCCGGGGAATTCATTTCCAGCGCAGAAAGCCCAAACCAATCATTCCCCGGCGAAATAGCCAGACCTGTATTTGACATTCTTTGTGAATCGATATGACACTAAATTTTTATTCAATGTAAATGTAGAGGGTGAATGGTGCCCGTTTGAAGCAGGCTTTAGATTGTTGTGTATCCAGGCATAGATATAACATCTGCGCTTGCGAACATTTACGAAACCAGACAATGATACCAGAGATAAGAAAATATTTACTCAGTACACCATCAATCAGCCCGTCCATTTTTTATCGGGGAACTCAAAAAGGGGATAGTTCCCAATAACCACCTAAAATCCATAAACGGAAAAACCTCCATCTATGGCAATACATTGTCCGGTGATGTAACTTGCCACCGGAAGACAAAGAAATGTCACCAGGGAGGAGACTTCTTCAACGTCTCCCACCCGCTTCATGGGGGTTCTCTCCAGCACAGATTGTAAATATTGCGGATCATTCAGAACTGGTTCTGTTAAGGGAGTCTTAATATACCAGGGGGCAACAGCATTGACTCGAATGGGATATTCTGCCCATTCCACCGCCAGATTTTTGGTGAGCTGGTGAATAGCTGCTTTTGCCATAGCATAGGGTGCTCCGGTACGAAGATGTGTTAAACCGGCAACTGAGGTAATGTTAACCACACAGGAGGGGGCACTTTCTTTCAATAAAGGAAATGCCAGACGTGTCAATTGGAGCATGGAGAACAAATTCGTATTGAACAACGTTTCCATTTCTTCCCGGGTATACTCAACAAACGGTTTGCGAATGTTCGTGCCCACATTATTAATCAGAATATCCAGCCCCTTCTTCTGGGATTTGATGCTTTCAATAATTTTTTCTCTCTCCTCAGACTGTGTGACATCAGCGACAATTCCTTCCACCCAAAAGCCATCCTCTTTCCATTGCTGTTCTCGGTGAATGACATCGGAAGCTGTGCGAGCAACAAAAAAAACTTCCGCACCAAACGTTAACAAAGTCTCTACAATCGATTTACCAATTCCCCGGGTTCCACCAGTAACCAGCGCTACTTTTCCTTTCAAAGTCCAACTGGAATTCATTTTCTCCTCCATATTTAACCTTATTTCAATTCAACTAAAGTGAAAGTCATTTCTCCGTAAGGAGTTATTTTTTTGTTTTCTTAAAGATTTGTTTTGAATTTGACTTTTGCAACCGCTTTCTTTAAATTTGAGCCGCTTTGACACAAGGGGCCGTAGCTCAGTTGGGAGAGCGCAGCGTTCGCAACGCTGAGGTCAGGGGTTCGACTCCCCTCGGCTCCACCAGAATAAGAACTGTTTGTCAGGTAAAGCGTAAAAAAAGAGCCAGGTCCCACGCAATAGCACGCCGCCGAACCCCGCCAGGTCCGGAAGGAAGCAACGGTAGGCGGTTCGTCTATGTGCCGTGGGGTTACCTGGCTTTTTTATTATTTGACTGGGACAGTGGGATTGGTTATTTTGATGATGTCTGGAGTAAAATCAATAAACCATTAACTAAAAATGATATAACACCCATGACGTATATTGTACTGGCTCGAAAATGGCGCCCCATGACATTCGAATCGGTTGTAGGGCAGGAGCATGTCACCCGAACGTTGATGAACTCCCTCACTCAACAACGGATTGCTCACGCTTATATCTTTGCAGGCCCTCGGGGCGTTGGAAAAACCACCACAGCTCGATTACTGGCAAAAGCGGTAAATTGTGAACGACAACCGGCGGTAAATCCCTGTAATGAATGTGCACACTGTCAACAAGCAACCCGCGGGCAAAGTCTGGATATTATTGAAATCGATGGAGCCAGCAATCGCGGGATTGATGAAATCCGCAATTTGAGAGAAAACATCCGTTTTGCTCCGGTGGCCGCCCGCTATAAAGTATATATCATTGATGAAGTGCACATGCTGAGTAAAGAGGCGTTTAATGCCCTGTTAAAAACTCTGGAAGAACCACCGGCACACGCAATTTTTATTTTTGCCACCACGGAAATTCACAGGGTTCCGTTGACCATTTTATCCCGCTGTCAGCGATTCGATTTTAAACGCATCCCAACCGCTCAGATTACCGATCAGCTCAAATCCATCGCTGAGAAGGAAAACATCTCAGCGGAAGAAGATGCCCTGCTATTGATTGCCCGGAAATCAGAAGGAAGTATGCGCGACGCCATCAGTATATTCGACCAGATGATTTCATTCTCAGAAGGCAACCTAACGCTTAAACTGGTGCAGGAATCCCTGGGAGTCATTACCGAAGAGGTTTATTTTGAATTGACCGATCTCATGCAGCAAAAGGACGAAGCTGGTGTTATCCACTTTGCGAGGAAGGTGTATCAGGATGGGCATGATTTGATGCATTTTCTACAGGGGTTGGAAGAACATTTCCGAAATCTTCTCTTAACGCTTTCTACCGGTAACACCCGATTGCTGGAAACTTCAGATTATATTAAACAACTCTATCAGGAAAAAGCGGCCCATTTTTCCGAAAAGGACCTTTTGCATTACCTGGATATTCTGGTACAACATGAATCTCTCTTAAAATATAGTGAGAATCCCCAACTCATTCTTGAATTATTACTGCTTAAGCTTCTCCACAAACCGCTGAGTGTTGACCTGGAAGAGTTACTGAGGCTCTTTAAAGAACGTTCAATTGAGTTGCCGGAAAGTAGCTCGGATGAGGTTAAATCCGAAAGCGCACAAAAAGGCCGGAGTACCTATCCCACTAACCCTGGTTCCGCTTCGACTGGTTCAAAAACGACATCTACGACTTATTCAACGCCGCAAAAGACAGATACCACCCCCAAAACCTCGACCCGACAGAAATTTGATTCATTAAAAGAAAGCCCTCTTCCCACTTCATCTCCGGGGAAGGAGGATAAAACCACAAGCCCCGAAGAGGAGGGCGGTGAAGAAATCCAGTTAGATATCTCCCGGATTCAGGAGAACTGGGAACAGTTTCTGGAGAATGTAAAGAAGGAAAAAATTGTGCTGGCTTCTTTTCTCCAGGAAGGGATTCCCCTAAAGCTGGAGAAAAACATTCTTCAGGTGGCGTTTGACCCGAAAAACGCCTTTCACATATCACACATCCAGCAAAACTCCCGATATATCGAATCTTTGTTGAAGGAGCTATTTGGGGTTGGATTACGGTTACAATGTGTGGAAGTCGATTTTGAGAAGTCTGGCATACAGAAACAGAGTCAATCCCCGGAAGAAATATTTGAAAATATTAAGCAACAGGAACCTGTTTTAAAAAAACTCATTGATTTATTTGATTGTGAAAATTTAGACCCGGAAGATTAAAAATTTGCAGGAGTCGATATGAAACCAAGTTTAAATGATTTAATGAAACAAGCTCAGAAAATGCAGGAAGACATGCAGCGAATCCAGGAACAACTGGGGAAAATTACCGTAGAAGGGAGCGCTGGCGGTGGTATGGTCAAAGTTACCGCCAACTGTCAAAACCAGATTGTCAATGTGGAAATAGAACCGGAGGTCATTGACGCAAATGACAAAGAAATGCTTGAAGATTTGATTGTAGCGGCTGTTAATCAAGCGCTGGAGAATGCCAGTGCGCGCTCCCAGGAAGAAATGCAAAAGGTGATGGG
>RFIL01000571.1 GCA_003695285.1 Calditrichota bacterium | reverse complement strand
CATACCAGAGAGGCTTTAGCCCTAACAGTGCTAAATGATTTTGGCATTCCGGGTTTGGCTTGCAGAACTGCTTGTGGATTAAAATGTTAACCAATTGAGAAAAAAAGGGGCAGTGTTATGTATCGTCGATTCATTTTGGGACTTTTTTGGTTACTCCCACTTTTAATGGTTGTGGTGGGGTGTAAGCAAAAACCGGAAGCCATCGGGAATCTGGATGAAATCATCGTGTTTGCTGATTCAGTGGACTGGCCCGTTTTTAAGGATGGATTACAAACGTTTTTTGGAAAAGAGTATATCATGCCGGTGGTCGAAAAAGAATTTCTACTCCGCTGGAAGTCGTTTGATGATTTTGAAAATTTCAAACATTATAAAAACATCATGTTTATTGGTTATTTAAACTCTAAGCTCCCTGTTTCTCAAACGGTTACAGATTTGTTAAATGAAGAGGTGGTGGCAGGAGTAAAGTCCGGTGATTATTTCTACATCCCTCAAAAAGATGTCTGGGCAATGAAACAGTATGTTGTGTTTCTGGTGGCGCCTACCAAAGATGATATGATCCAGAGAATTTATGATCTTGGGGAATTGGTTTATGATGATTTTCGTAAAAGTTACTACCAACGGTTGCAGGAAAGGATGTTCGAACATCTGGAGAAAAAAGAACTGGAAGAATACATTGCTGATCACTATGGGTTTACCCTGCGCATTCCGGCGGATTATGTGCTGGTAGATGAATCCTCTGAGGAAAATTACATCTGGTTGCGGCGGTTACACCCGGATCGCTCTTTATTTGTACATTGGCTACCGTATATGGATAGTGTCACCATTGATTTTGATTGGATAGTAAAAAAACGCAATGAAATTGCCGCAAAACTTTATGAAGGCGACATAATTGTCGAAGATGAAACACATCTGGAAAAAGTTCAGTTTGCCGGAAGACCAGCTTATCGCATGGAAGGAACCTGGAAGAACCCGAAACATATGGTGGGAGGTCCCTTCCGGAATACGACGTTTGTGGTACAGGAACGAAATATGATTTATATGATCGATTTTTATGTGCAGGCTATCGGTCAACGAAAAAAGCTGTATCTGGATCAGTTAGATATTATGGCGCATACTTTTAAATTGGTGGAAAAATCGAAGGGGGAGGAATAGGATGAAAAAAGTGGCTATCATCATGGGGAGTGAATCCGACCGGAAGGTGATTGAAACTTCCCTCCCGTATTATCAATTCTTTGGGATCCCGGTAGATGTTATGGTCATGTCTGCCCATCGAACTCCGGAGAAGGTTCATGAATTTGTTAAAAATGCTCGGGGAAACGGGTATGGGGTGATTGTGGCGTGCGCGGGGATGGCGGCCCATCTGGCAGGAGTTGCCGCTGCCTATACCACCCTGCCGGTGATTGGAGTCCCTCTTGCTGCCGGAGAACTTCAGGGAGTGGATGCCTTATATTCCATGGTGCAGATGCCCTCCGGAGTTCCGGTGGCAACCATGGGGATTGGGAAAGCCGGTGCCCGAAATGCAGCAGTGCTGGCGGCAGAGATTCTCTCCTTAATCCATCCGGAAATTGAAGAAAAATTAAATGAGTTTAAACAAAACGAGTGTAAGTTGCCATCATGAAGATCACCATCATTGGAACGATTAACAAAGATCTCATCCTTCCCTTTCATGATACCCCCATTGAAAGCTTCGGAGGGATTTTCTACGATGTCAGTATTCTCTCTCAACTGCTTTCCGAAAACGATGAGATTTATCCGATTTCCTTTGTGGGAGAAGATATCAGCGGTACCATCGATGCGGTTCTGCAGAAAATGCCCAATGTCCGCCGGGAAGGATTGATTACACTTCCACAGAAAAATCATAAAGTCATTCTGGAATATACTTCTCCCCAGCGACGTCGCGAGAAGTCACTTTTCCAGTTCCCGCCGCTGGAGTGGAAACACATCGAACCCTTTCTCGCGGATTCGGATATGGTCATCGTGAATTTGATCAGCGGATGGGATATTGAATTGAAAACGATGCAAAAAATCAGTGAGAAAGTCCGGAATAGACTGTATCTGGATTTACATTATCTGGTGATGGATATTGATAATCTGGGTCGGCGTAGCCCGAGAAAACCGGAAGCGATAGAAGAGTGGTTAAAATCGGCTCGCTTTGTTCAGATGAATGAGACGGAATATCGCATCATCTCCGAAGGATATCGAAATGAGGTGGATTTCTTTCAAAGTTGTTTTAATGAAGACCAGATACTTCTAATCACTCGAGCCTCAAAGGGGATGCTGCTGCTCTACGAGAGGGATGGGATGATTGCGCACAAGACGCTTCCGGCATTTAAAATACAAAAAGTGGTGGATACTACCGGTTGTGGAGATGCTTTTGGCGCCGGTTTTGTGGTAGAATATATTCGCAGTGGAGATTTTAGTGCAGCGGTGGAATATGCTCAGTTAGTAGCCGCAGCGAATGCCCGACTGCGGGGTACCAATGAAATGCACCGATTACAGGAGACGATGGAGGAAATAAAAGCGCTCAATCAGCTTTCGGTGTGATATTTATCGGAATCATTTTCAATCCGGATTTCCAGAAATTCAACTCTTCCTTTTCGAATCAACTTACCAGGAGCAGAGATATCCCGGGATAGGGAAAACTTCTTGATTCTTATTCCAAAACTCCGTATAAAATTGTTGTGTTCTTTGCGGCTGCTTATTTTTAAACCGCAACGAGCGCAAAGAATACGCCACGACCGCAACGTTAAATTTTTTTATGAAATTTTTGCGCTCTTTGCGCCTACGTTGCGTTCTTTGCGGTTATTTTTTTGAACCGCAACGGCCGCTAAGGATGCGCCACGACCGCAACGTAAGAATATTTTCGATGGAATCTTTGCGCCCTTTGCGTCTTCGTTGCGTTCTTTGCGGTTAAATCAGAAGGAAATGCTTGTTCAAAAAAGTTGGCGGAAAAGCGATGGGGTATTACATTCTGGATAGAGACCAGACCGTGGTGGTGAAGGATGGAATGGTGGATTACTGGAATATTGTAGCCAATGGGGTAGCGGGAAGGTATGAGCCGGGGAATGGGAACAAATTTTACTACCTCAAGGATCATTTGGGTAGCACCCGGGCGGTGGTAAATGCCTCCGGCACTGTGGTGGAGGCACACGACTATTTCCCCTTTGGTTTATTAATGCCCCGCCGCACCTACCAGAGCGGCAGCGAGACGAAGGAGAAGTTTACCGGGAAGGAGCGGGATAGTGAAACCGGCTTGGATTATTTTGGCGCACGGTATTACAGCCCGGCGCTGGGGCGATGACTGGCGGTGGAGTATCCTGTATTATCGCCTTACGTTTATGTGAATAATGACCCATTATTTTTTGTTGACCCTAATGGAAAAGAGCTATACATCTTTGGTGAAGATGAAGAATCAAGGAAAAAAGCATTCGAGCTATTGCAACAGTTCGTGGGTGAAGGAGCAGACAGGTTAACACTCGGTGAAAATGGCAGAGTTCTTATCAATACAGAGGATTATAAATATGGTAGCAATAAAGCCTTGGATCTTTTAATAGATATTGATCAGGCAGTAGATGCTGAGGGAAATACTATTAAAATTGGTTTTGGAGTCTCTACAAAAGAGATTTCTCCAGAAGATATAAGTGCGAACAATGAAGTCAGAGGAGGAGGAATTGTTAATGCATCAGTAACACCAAGAGCCGGTGTTGGCCCAGATCGAAGGCCGGATTTACCACTTGGCTATCCACCTGGACCAAAGCCAACTCACGGATTTCAAGGCGAGGTAACTATTTCGACACATGTAGAATGGTCAATTAATGGAAAGCCTATTGCTCGTTCTCAAATTGTTGGTCACGAATTGAGTGAAAATTTATACAGGACGCGTGATAAACTAAACTACTGGGTAGCGCACGCTATTGCGAATTTAAAGTTTTTTGGTGGTGATTTTCGAAGAAGAATCTCAGCAAGACCTATCCGATAATTGTTTATCTATTGGAATCGATAACAAATTTCCAATCAAGGGTGTTGATATGATTTACTGGGCTTATTCCAACTTTAAGAATTTCGTTGCGAAAACCTTTTTTGTGTTTTTCGACAATATCAAAGTGGGGAGTGAAAATAGTAAGCTCTTTATTAATATTTTGCTTGTATTGTTTATAAACATAGCTATAGCAAATATATATGCTCAATCTGTAGGTAACAGAGTGGTAAAATATAGCCTTAACAATTTGATTTTTAGTGCTGACTTGCCTGATTTTATTTATAGCTACAATGACACTGTGAATATACAATACAGTGTAATCAACCATAGCAAGATGACTGTTTATATCTTCGATCCAACCCAATATTATTCTCCGGCAACCGTAGAACCAGGTTATGATTCCACTTATTGTCTATATAAATATAAATTAGGTGGTTCATGGTTTTATAATTTGGGTTATATTAACGAATTAAAATTAACAAAGATAGAACCTGACTCAAAGTACGAATATACTTTCCGACTCATCCTGCAACGCAAAAGTCAAAAGCAAAGATGCCTTTATGGTTTGGCGCCATCAAGAGAACCTGAGGGACTCATTTCTCGTCAAGTCACTTTTGATATTGGGTTTATCCCAACATCCGATTCTCTAAGGCTAAAAAGTTTAAATAAGGGATATGTAGACTTTGAATCCGTTAAAGATGTTATTTACTTTGAAGGACATTTAAGGAGATTTTTTCTTGGTCCTCTTTGGTTTAGAATAAAAGACCAATAGAGAATTACAACCATAATTTACACAAACAGAAACTACCTTTTTCTCTGGTGCTGAGCATTTCTGAGTTAATAAACGAAATGTTCAACTATTTGACGCTGCAAACCATTACTGCGCAGAATAACTTTGTGGTTGCCGTAACCACTCGGTGAACCCCATCTATCATTTTCGGGTGCGGTGTATTAATATAGCACCAAAAACTTCAGGAGGAAACAGCGATGAAGGATGGTGTGAAATTAAGTTCCCGCGCCCAGGAGATGTTTGCGCATCATAATGTAAAAAAACAATTATATGGAATCTTTTCTTTATTTTATAATAAGTATTTTTTTTATAATTCTATTAATCGTTCAGGAAATTATCGGTTATGGTATTCTGGAGCTTCTAATCACATGGTTTTGGCCCTTGCTTCTGGGTTTGGTAATTGGGTTAACTTTAATCTGGGATGACTGTTATTGGATGGGTACTATGACAATAATTATTAGCATACCAGTAGAAACACTTTGGTTTAAAAAACAATGGAAAAACAAACATGAAAAGAATGAAAGGAATTGAGATGATGAAGAATACATCTTTGTTTCTTTTGATTTTATTGTTTTCCTTTTTTCTTTACTCACAAAATAATACATCAAAAAGCCTAAAATTTAAGCCGTCCCCGACAATCGAGTGGACGAAAAAACGCAATGAAGCTATTCGAGAAGTAATTTCTATGATTAGTGATAAGGTAGATTCAGTATTTACTTTCTCTAATCAAGCGGGGCTTGTTTGTGTTACCCGAAATGACACACTGATTTATATTAGAATTGTTAAAGGAAAAGAAGTAACTAAAACTGAATTTAACTATGAAATTGTCAAGCTAAAGACTAAAAATCCAATTGAATTAAACATGGAAGAAATCCAACAATTATATAAGACATACGTTGAATTAACATCCCAAGAGTTACTAAAAGGAAAATGGCGATTTTATGAAAAGAAAATCACACCCATGAAATTTAAAAACTACGAATTCGTGATGATTGAAGAATATTTAAAGGAAGATATTGGTG
>RFIL01000126.1 GCA_003695285.1 Calditrichota bacterium | reverse complement strand
TAGAGGAAATCCCAGCCAATCCACCCCGGCGTCAACAAGCATCAGGGCTTCGTGCAGGTCTTTGATACCGGCAATTTGTATGATGTTCTTCATCTTTTTCCTGGATTTAATGAACAGAATCTTATCGCTTGTGTTATCGAGCTAAGAATATTATTCTTAAGGCGTTTTACCTGTAGTTCGATATTTAACATATTCAATTGATAAAATATTGATTTAATTACGGCTATTTGATACGATCCTTCTATGAGCATTTTTAAACAAATAACCCGTCTCGCTCAGCACTCGGCAATATATGCGATCAGTAATGCATTTCAAAAGCTTTCCGGGTTAATCCTCCTGCCGGTTTACACCAACCTGAATTACATCCCATCCCGGAGTGAATTCGGTGATTATGTGATGATTTTTACCTTTATTGCTTTCATGTATTTTGTTTATTCTTATGGAATGGATTCCGCGATGTTGCGTTATTTTTTCCTCGGCAAGCGGGATCGTAAAATTGTTTTTTCCTCAACTTTTTTTATCCTGCTTTCCACCAGTGTGCTGACCACCCTGATGATTGTTGTCTTCAGTCCTCAATTGGGAGAGGTATTATTAAAAAGTCCAACTTATGCTCCTTATGTTCGATTAGCCGGGCTCATTTTATTCTTCGATGCTCTGGGGAATTTACCTTATTTGATTCTACGAGCAGAGGAGAAATCCATCCAATTTACACTGTTTAAGCTTTTTCGGTTCTTACTGGAATTAGGGTTAAATGTTTTTTTCGTTGTGGTGCTCAGAAAAGGGGTGATGGGGATTCTCTACACCAGCCTCACCGCTTCTATCATCAATCTGCTGGTGATGCTTCCTATTGCCTTCCGATACTTTACCCTGAGAGTGGATTTTTCCCTGGCTCGCGAAATGCTGGCTTTCGGGCTTCCCTTTTTACCCCACGGAATTGCTTATACGACCATCGAGATGGTGGATCGCTTTATTGTTCCTGCGGTGCTGGGAAAAGATGCTCTGGGACTTTATGGAGCCAGTTATAAATTCGGAGCAATCTTGTTGTTACTGGTCAATGCGTTTCGAAATGCCTGGCAACCTTTCTTTTTGAACATAGCTGAACAGGCAAATGCCAAGGAAATCTATTCCCGGGTGTTAACGTATTTTGTTGTAGCTTCCGGGGTCATTGTACTTCTGGCTACATTCTTTATCAGGGACATCCTGACATTTCATTTCTTCGATTCATTTTACCTCCTCGGTAAAGAATACTGGAGTGGGATTTCCATCATCCCCATTATTCTTCTCTCATATTGTTTTTATGGGATATATGTGATTCTTACTCCGGGTTTTTACATTACTGGCAGAAGCAAATACATGATAGTATTTACCGGGAGCGGAGCAGCCATCAACATCCTTGTCAATCTCATCCTTCTTCCTGTCATGTATATTTACGGAGCAGCAATGGCGACCTTACTCAGTTATGCGACCATGGCGATTACCATCTATCTGATTTCTCAACGTATTTATCCCATTCCTATAGAAGGTATGCGCATCCTGAAAATGGGGCTGTTGATTTTTGGTTTTATGGGAGTTTATTATCTGTGGGATTGGTCATTTCTTTTGCGGGTTGGTTTTAGTATCCTCTCTATCTTGCTTTCTTATTTCTGGGTGTTAAATTCAAGGGAGCGGTTGGTTCTGAAACAACAGCTCAGCAGGTTGTATTCATGAGGTGTAACAAAAAAACGATAAAGAATTGGGATTTGTGTATATGAGTGAGGCAAAATTACAGGTAGCATTTTTGTGGCATCAACATCAGCCTTATTATAAAAACATTGAAGGGTATTACCATATGCCCTGGGTGCGGTTTCATGGCACCAAAGATTATCTGGATATGCTTCTGGTGATCAAAGAATTTCCTGAAATTAAGCAGAACATCAATCTGGTGCCATCATTACTGTTGCAGATTAAAGATTATGTGGAAAACAATGCCAAAGACAATATCTGGTTGCTGACCGAAGTGCCGGCAGAAAATTTATCTTTTAAAGAAAAGCTGGCCATTCTGGATAATTTTTTTCTGGCTAATCCGGACAGGATGATAAAGCCGTATCCACGATATTATGAATTGTATGTGAAAAATAAGTTTGATTCTCGTTATCTTTCCCCGGCGGAAAGGGTAAATAGTTTTTCTACCCAAGATTTTCTGGACTTGCAGATGTGGTATAATATGTGTTGGATTGGGATGGTGAGCCGCCAGCGTCCGCTGGTAAAAGAACTTTTTGAAAAGGGAAAACATTTTACAGAGAACGATAAACAAACCCTGCTGAGTGAAATTCGAAATATTCTGAAAGAGATTCTTCCGCTCCATAAAACTTTATGGGAACAGGGACAGATTGAACTGTCCACTACTCCATTCTATCATCCGATTGTTCCTCTGCTGATTGATAATTCTATCGCACGAGAGAGCGCACCGGAAATCGACTTACCGACTCCTGTCTTCCGTCATCCCGAAGATGCGGAAGCACAAATAAAGAAGGGGTTAGAATATTTTGAAAACGTTTTTGGAAGACGCCCTGTCGGGATGTGGCCCTCAGAAGGCAGTGTTTCAGATGATGCTTTGCAAATGTTCGCCAGACAGGGAATTAAGTGGGTGGCTACTGATGAAGCTATATTAGCCCGTACTGTGGAGAATAAGCTACATCCCAATCGAATTTATATCCCCTACCTTTATCAAAAGGGCGCCCAGAATATCCATATTTTTTTCCGGGATCATAATCTCTCGGATGCCATCGGGTTTGTCTATGGTAGCTGGGATACTGAAAAGGCAGTGAATGATTTTATCAACAGACTTTACCAAATTCGAAAGCGGATTGTTGATGAAGTGGGTGAAAGTCAGCTTGAACAATACATTGTATCCATCATTCTTGATGGGGAAAATTGTTGGGAATATTATCCGGAGGATGGTAAACCTTTTCTCCGGTTACTCTTTCAACGGCTGAGTGAAGATCCGGTTCTGAAAACCTGTACCTTTGAGGAGCGATTGCAAAAGGAATTGCCCTCCGGTAAGCTCCATCGCATTTTTCCGGGGAGCTGGATTAACGCCAATTTTACCATCTGGATTGGATCATCGGAAGATAATCGGGCCTGGGAGTTGCTGAAAAAGACCCGGGATTTTCTGGTGGAACAGGAAACAGAAGGTAATCTTCCTTCTCATCTGGCTAAAGAGGCATGGGAACATATTTACATTGCTGAGGGGTCGGACTGGTGCTGGTGGTATGGTGATGAGCATTCATCCAGCAATGATCTGGAATTTGACGAACTCTTTCGACAACACCTTATCCGTGTCTATGAGATAGTGGGTGCAGAAATTCCTTCGGAATTATATCAGACCATTAAACAAAAGCATTTTGATCGCTTCACTTCTATTCGTCCCCTGAACTTTATCACCCCCATCCTGGATGGCAAAGAGTCCCATTATTATGAGTGGGTTGGGGCAGCCGTTTATGAAGCCACCAGAATGGAACAGGCTGCCATGCACCAGGTTTCCAGGATTATTGATAAATTCTATGTGGGATTTGATAAAGAATATCTATACTTCAGGATTGATTTCGCAGAAACACCGGATTTATTGTATGACTATGTGCTTTCCATTAAAACACCTCGCCAGATTACGGTGGTCCTGTCCCCTCTCCGGGGGATCATCGAAAAATTTGAACCTCGTGATGACATGATTGAAAAGGTGTTGCTGGAGCCTTCTTTTAAACTTGAAGAGATCTTTGAAGCCCGATTATCATTTGCGGATCTGAACCTGCATCCCGGTGAACTCATGGGATTCCAATTTCAGATTAAAAAGAATGGTCAATTGATAGAAACCTTTCCTCACACCAAGATTGTCGAACTGGAAATCCCGGATGAGCATTATGAACTCCGGGAATGGTCGGTGTGAAATCTGTTCTGGGGATTGCCATGCATGGTTCAGCAGTTTTCCCGAAGATGCGTTACGACTCTAATGGAGTTGGTACTATTCTCGAATTGATAAGCTAATACATTCCTTTACGATTTATCTCGTTACATGGTAAACCCTCATCCGCTAAAATTCCGTTATGGAATGAGGACATGTGGCTATAAATGCAAACCTTTCTGCATTTCGTGAGTAGTTAGGGAGGGGGATCAGATATTCCCCCATTAGAATAAAAGTTTGCCGTTACGGAATAACAAAACTTGTTATATCTTCTCTTAGAAGAACATTTTGCAAGCAGAGGGACACGATACGCTGTTACCCATCTCGAAACAAGTTTTAACATCCCGGAACGGCAACCTCGCTGTGAACTTGTCAATTTATCATTTTTTAAGCAAGATAGGGAGATACTATGGGGAAAAAACTTTTAATCCTGATTCTCATTGGTGTTTTTGTCTTCATCAGTGTAACAATTGTCTTTACAAAACCTCCGGGAGTAGATATGAACGACCAAAATCATTTTGAGGAAAAATGGGAAAAAGTAGATTCGCTGCAGTCGAAAGGATTGCCGAAGTCTGCTTTAAAAATTGTAAAGGAAATTTATCAGGAAGCGAAAAAAAAGAAGCTTGCAGCCCAACAGATTAAAGCATTGATCTATCGCGCCGGTCTCACAGCCAGCTTCGAAGAGGAAGGTTTAATTAAAGCCATTCAAGAATTTGAAAGAGAATTGAAAAGTAGTTCCTTCCCGGTGACTCCGGTATTACAATCCATGCTCGCTGAGTTATACTGGCAATATTATCAACAGAATCGATATATCATCTTAGACCGAACGGTGGTAAGAGAATTTCAGGAGAGTGATATTCGGACCTGGGACGCCCGGAAGTTCGTTGAAAAAGTCATTCAACTGCATCTTGCGGCGTTAAAAGAGGCTCCCAAACTGCAACACATCCGGATTAATATTTTTGATGACATTCTAAATATTGAAAAGAGCACGCGAAAATTTCGACCGACCCTGTATGATTTTTTAGCTCATCGTGCCGTGGATTTTTTTACAAACGATGAAAGCTCTCTGATTCGTCCTGCGGAACAGTTCCAATTGCGAGACCCCGCTTATTTTCAACCCGCCAAAGATTTCGCCCATTTGAAGCTGACTACTGAGGATACCCTTTCTTTTAAATTTCAGGGGCTAAAAATTTTACAGAGTTTAATTCAATTTCATCTGGATGACAAAGACCCAACTGCGCTGATAGATGTGGACCTCAAACGGCTGAAATTTGTCTATCAGAACACCACTCTTGTTGAAAAGGATAACCTTTACATCCGGGCGTTGGAGGAAATGGAACAGCAATATGCCTCCTATCCCATCTCGACCTGGTGTGCCTATGAAAGAGCTCAGGTTTACAATCGATTAGCAAATTTGTATGATCCGGTGAAAAGCCAGGAACACAAATGGGATCGGCGAGAAGCCTACAAGATATGCATGCAGGCCATCCAGCGATTTCCAAAATCGGATGGAGCATCTAATTGTCGTGCGTTACAGACTGAAATTGAAAAAAAGGAACTGGAGTTGAATGTTGAAAATGTCAACCTTCCCGGGAAGCCTTTTCGGGCGCTGGTGACATTTCGCAATGTTCCCAGAATTTATATCCGGCTAATTCCGGAGACTCCCGAAGAAGCTATGGAATTGGAGAGGGAATTTGAATGGGATGGGGATTCCAGAGAATTTCAGAAAAAGGCGAAGTATTATCGAAATCGGCGTGCAACTGCAGAGTGGGATGTGAAGCTTCCTGATGATGGGGATTATCAAACGCATCGGGTGGAAATAAAAATGCCTCCGCTTCCCAAAGGGCGGTATATCGCTCTGGTCGGAACGAATCCTGATTTTGATACGCAGAATCATGCGGTTGCTATTCAGAACCTCTGGGTTTCACAGTTGGGATTTGTTGCTGTAAACATCCCCGGGAAACCTCAAAATATCTACATATTTGACCGGGAGAGTGGAAAGCCACTTCCGGAAGTCAGGGTTGACCTCTGGGAGGAGAAATATAGCAAAAAAGAACGTCGCTATGTGTTATCGAAACGAGCTCAATTGATGAGCGACGCCCATGGCAAAGTCTCCCTGAAAGAACAGACCGAAAATGAATATCATCGTCGCTATCGGTTAGACCTCCACTATGGAGAGGACCGACTTTTTCTGAAAAGTGAAATCTCCGGTTATTACCGACCTTCCCGAAAACAGAAAGAAGAATGGGAGAAAACTTTTTTCTTCACCGATCGGAGTATTTATCGTCCGGGACAAACGGTGTATTTTAAGGGAATTATTATTCACGGGGAAGAGGGAAAAAACTTCATCCGCAAAAACAAACCCACCCTGGTGAAGCTGTATGATGTGAACCGGCAAAAGGTGGCTGACCTGATGCTGACCACGAATGAATTTGGAACTTTCTCCGGTAGTTTTGTTTTGCCGACTGAAGTGCTCACCGGCATATTTTCCATCCGAAATGAATCCGGAGCAATCACCTTTTCTGTGGAAGAATACAAACGCCCCTCCTTTGAGGTAACCTTTGACGCGGTTTCTCAATCCTATCGGGTGAATGATACGGTCACTGTTTCCGGAAAAGCCACCACCTATAGTGGAGCCAATGTGGATCAGGCCAAAGTTCAATATCGGGTGGTCAGAAAAGCATTTTTCCCTTATCGCCGTTTCTGGGATTGGTTTTACCCATTTTATGAAGAGGAAGTTGAGATTACCAATGGCGTTACCACCACCGATGAGAGTGGTAGCTTTAAAATTTCATTCACGGCCAAACCGGATAGCCGTATTTCTCCCGATAAACAACCGGTTTTCCATTATACCGTGATGGCAGATATTACCGATATCGGGGGCGAGACTCACAGTGCTCAAACGGTTGTTAACATTGGCTATGTGGACCTGGATGTGACCATGGTGCTACCTGAGACGGTGAATCGGGAGAAAACATTGATAATTCCGATCACCACAGAGAATCTCAATGGAGAACCCACCCGCGCTGAAGGAACCATTTCCATTTACCGATTAAAAGAACCGGGGAGAATCCTCCGCAAACGTTTCTGGGAACAACCGGATACCTTCCTCATCAGCCGGGAAGACTATTACCGCTTTTTCCCCCATGATGTCTATGATAATGAAGATGATTACCGCAATTGGGAGCCACTGGAAAAAAGCTTCGAAACAGGTTTTACGAGTTCCGGAAAGGTGGAGGTAAAAGTAGATGGGGTTCAAAAATTTCCGGAAGGTTTTTATCGGGTTGAATTACACACCAGAGATGCCTTTGGGCAGGAAGTGGAAATGGTAAAATTCTTTTCATTGTTTTCTGAGAACGAAAAAACGGTTCCGGGCCAAAGCCTTGCATGGTTTACCGGTCTTAAGACGAGCGGCGAGCCGGGAGAGACGGCCTCCTTTTTATGGGGGTCTGCTGCTGAGAAAATACATGCCCTGTTGATTGAAACTCATCCCAATGGAGTGGTACGCACTCGCTGGATAAATGGCGGCAAAACCAAACAGCATTTAACATTTCCAATAACGGAACAGGATCGTGGAAATTTTGCCTTCTCGGTATTTTTTGTAAAGTATGGTCGGGTACTGCAGTTTGGTGATGATGTGATGGTCCCCTGGAGCAACAAAAAGTTAAACATTCGCTACGAAACCTTTCGGGATAAATTAAAGCCCGGGCAACAAGAGGAATGGCGCTTAAGAATATCCGGACCGGACGGAGAGAAAGTCGTGGCAGAAATGCTGGCTGCCATGTATGATGCTTCACTGGATGCTTTTCGGGAACACCACTGGAATTTTTCTATATATCCAAAACATAACTATGGATATCTGAGGTACAGTTTATTAGAAACCCCGGCTTTTACCACTTACACCACCTATGCACGAGGGGAATACTGGAATCGTCAACTTCCTTATCAAAGACGTGCATATGATAGCCTGAACTGGTTCGGGTTTCATTTTTATGAAACGAGATTATATTCCCCCATGCTCATGAAGATGGCCGCAACTCAAAGTGAGGATATGATGTTTGATGAGGCGGCCAAGGGTTCAGTGTTGGAAGAGGAGGGAAAGACCGGAGAGATACCTGCTGAAGGAGCACCTGAGTCCATCACAGAAGCTCCTGAGCCTCAAATCCGGAAAAATCTACAGGAAACTGCGTTCTTTTTTCCCCATTTACAAACCGATGAAAATGGGGACGTGCTGATTCGTTTTACCATACCGGAAGCTTTAACTCGCTGGAAATTTCTGGGCTTTGCCCATACCAAAGACTTAAAATATGCTCTCACGGAGACCACGGCGGTCACCCAGAAGGAGTTAATGGTGGTACCCCACACTCCGCGGTTTTTCCGGGAAGGAGACCGCATCCGGTTTACCGCCAGAGTGATGAACCTGACTGAAAAAAACTTAGAGGGCACGGTCACCCTTCAACTATTTGATGCGCTCACCATGCAACCCGTTGATGAACTCTTCGATCACGATGGGCATGAAGAATCCTTTCGCGTTCAGGGAGGGCAAAGCGCCGCAGTCGGATGGGAGCTTGAAATTCCGGAGACGGTAAAGGCGGTTACATACCGTGTCGTTGCCAGGACCGCCCGTTTTGCGGACGGTGAGGAAAATACCCTGCCCATACTTGCGAATCGCATGTTGGTAACAGAAACACTTCCCCTGCCCCTGCGAGGCAAAGGTCGGAAGACTTTTCAGTTTACTCATCTGCTAAATTCTAATTCATCCAAAACCTTACAGCATGAGCGGTTAACGCTGGAGTTTACCGCAAACCCGGCCTGGTATGCCATACAGGCATTACCCTATATGATGGAGTTCCCCTACGAATGCTCGGAACAGATTTTTAATCGTTTCTATGCCAACAGTATCGCTTCTCATATCGTAGATTCCAAACCGGTCATCCGTCGGGTATTTGAGCAGTGGAAAAAAAGCGATGCCCTGCTTTCCAATCTGGAAAAGAACCAGGAATTGAAAGCCCTGTTACTGGAAGAAACTCCCTGGGTGCTGGAGGCTCAGGATGAGAGTGCTCGTAAGAAAAGAATAGCGCTTCTGTTTGACTTAAATAAAATGGCTAATGAACAAAGGAGCGCCTTATTAAAATTAAGCAACATGCAGTCAGGAGATGGCGGCTTTCCCTGGTTTCCGGAGGGCCCGGAGAATACCTTTATCACTCAATACATTGTGAGCGGGTTGGGGCATTTGAAAAAGTTAGGGGTTATGCAGATAGATTATGACCTGCAGGTTCGACAAATCGTCTCCAATGCTCTGGCATATATTGATCAGGAAATGTTTGAGGATTATGAAGAGCTTGTAAATTCTAAAGCGAAGCTGGAAGAGAGACATATCGGGTATGAACACATTCAGTATCTCTACGCTCGCAGTTTTTTTAAGGAAATTCCTCTGGAAAGTGACGACCAGGTGGCATTCGATTATTGGAAGTCGCAGGCAGAAAAATATTGGACGGATTTTGGCCTCTATCTGCAGGGGATGATTGCCCTTTCCGCTCATCGTTATGGGGATGAGAAGGTTACTGAAGAAATCATCAAATCATTGAAAGAACGAGCGCTGCAGTCTGAAGAGATGGGAATGTACTGGAAAGAATTAAGTGGCGGTTACTACTGGTATCAGGCTCCTATCGAAACTCAATCGTTGTTAATCGAATTGTTCGAGGAGGTAAGCCACGATAGGGAAGCTGTGGATGCAATGCGATTATGGTTACTCAAACAGAAACAAACCACAGACTGGCATACAACCAAAGCCACTGCCGAAGCCTGTTATGCTCTGTTGCTTCGAGGACAGGAATGGTTGAGTGTAACCCCTGAAGTTAAAATCCGGATTGGCAAAGAAGTGGTGGATCCGAAGAAGCTGGATCAGGTGGAAGC